>DASWSY010000468.1:0-4150 GCA_036402415.1 Rhizobacter sp.
CTGCAGCGAGGCGGCGGCCGGCAAGGCGTAGGAGTAGGCGGCCCCGGCGATGGAGACAGGCATCATCGTCCAGCCCAGGCGAAGGCCCGGGCGCACGGCAGGTGCACTCCACAGGCCATGTTCACCGCGCAGATCGCGCCGCAGCCACCACCAGCCGATGGCGGCCAGCACAGTGGACGCGACGAGTTGCAGCGTGAGGTAGACGATCGCGCTGTAGGCGAACGCCCAGCTCGCTGCGATCAGGAGAGCATAGACCAAGAGCTCGACCTGCGCCCAGCGCGCCAGTTGCTGTGTCGCCTGCAGGTACCAGGTGGCCGGCCAGCCGAGGGCGCAGGCCAGCGCCGCGATCGTGAGCGTGTCGGCCCAGGGTTCGCCGCCATGACCGGCCAGCTGCACGGCCACGATGGAGAGCAACACCGCCGGCACGCACAGCACGCAACGTGCGCTGAACACCTGCTGCGCCAGCTCCCAGCGGCGCGGCGCATCGGCATTGACCGCAAGGCGCGTGGCGGCAGCGAGAAAGCCCCCCTCGACCACCATCGCCAGCAACGCGCTCCACACGAGCACGAAGCTCAGGCGGCCGAACTCTTCCGGCCCGATGCGCGTGGCCATCAGCGGCAACACCAGCACCGGCAGCAGCAGGCGCATTGCAGCGGCGGCATAGACCGCCGGCAGGGTTCGCGAGAGCTTCGGTGCTGCGCTGGTCATGCCTTGATGTGCAGGCGCGCGGTGTAGTCCACGCGGTGCAGGAACACCGGCTCGGCGGCGTTGGCGAAGTACTCGTCCACGGCCTGCCGCGCGCCCTGCCAGTGACCGTAGTCGTCGATGATGAGCACACCGTGCTTCGCGAGCAGCGGGTACAGGTGCTGCAGTTCGTGGCGGGTGGACTCGTACCAGTCGGTGTCCAGTCGAAGGAGGGCGATGCGCTGCGGCAGCGTCGCGGGGATGGTGGCCTCGACCTTGCCCTGCACGTAGTGGATGCGCTCGGCCGGGTAGCCGGTGGAGGCGAGGTTGGCCTTCACGTCGTCGAGGCCGGCCACGGCCCAGAGCGGGTGTCCGCGGTCGGTGCGTTCGAGCTGCGCCTGCGCGAGTTCGCCGCTCAGTGCCTTGTCGTGCTCGGTGGGCTCGCTCATGCCCTCGAAGGTGTCGTAGAGGTAGAGGTGGCGCGAGGTGTCGCCGCGCGCCATCAGCGCGAGCGCCACGGCCATCATGCTGCCGCCGCGCCACACGCCGCACTCGACGATGTCGCCTTCGATGCGGTGCTTCACGAGGTGGTCGACGGCGCCGATCAGGCTCGCGCGGCGCTCCAGGCTCGTCATCGTGAAGGGCGACACGCGCTGGATGATCCCGCGGTCGGCCTCGGGCAGGTCGGCGAGCGCCTGGGTGTCGCGGTCGGCGCTGCGAGCCAGTTCCCAACCGGTGCGCGACAGCGCGGCTTTGAGGAGTCGTTTCATGGGTCTCGTGCGAGGGCGGCGCGGGGCTTTCGGGGCCTCAGCCGGAGCGGCCAGCCGAAGCGCGGGATTGTCGCACCGCGACCCGTCTAGACGCGGTAGGCCTGCCCGGCCTCGGCCACCAGGCGTTCCCAGTGCAGGGCATGCTGTGCGGCCGCCAGCTTTTGGGCGACCTCCTCGCCGTGGGCGCCGAGGAAGTCGAGGCAGGCCATCACCGCCTGCGGGCTGCGGTCCTTCAGCAGCAGGCCGTCCAGCCCGTGGCGACGCATGAAGGCACCGAGGTCGCCGGTGTCGGTGCAGAAGAACACGCGGCCGTGGGCCAGCAGCGCGTACAGCACCCCCGACTGCGAGGCGTGCTGGTAGGGCAGCAGGAAGACGGCGTCCTGCGCCATCAGGTCGAGCAGCTGCGTGTCGTCGAGGTAGCCCTCTCGCAGGTCCACGCCTTCGGCGCGCAGCTCGTCCTGCAGCGGGCGCAGCTCCGGCGACCATGCGCCGTGGACGGCCAGCGCCAGCCCGCGACGGCGGATCTCGACCGACCGCGCCAGCTCGCGGAACAGCTCGACCCCCTTGTAGGGCTGCACCCGGCCCCAGAACACCAGGGCCTGCGGCGGCGGCAGGCGGCCATACGGCACCACCTCCGCCTGCGGCGTGACCGGCAGCAGCCCGTGCGGCAGCACCGTCGCCCTGGCGCGGTAGTGCTCGCCGTAGCGCTGCAGGAAGTCGTCTCGCGTGGCCTCGCTCACGAAGACGAGTTCGCGTGCCAGGTCGGCCAGCCGGCGCGTGGGCGCGTGCTGCGCTCCGGTGAAACCATGCGGCACGGCGTTGTGCACGGTGAAGACGAACTTGCCTCGGAGCAGCCCGAAAACCAGCCACTCCAGCGGCCAGAAGCCGCTGAATTGCAGGTTCACCGTGCCATACCGGCCGGCCCGCAGCAGCACCGAGGCGAGCTGCAGCGCATACGCAAGAGCGCCCCCGAGGCGAGACGCGACCGAGCTGGAGATCGCCCGCGCCATGACCTGCACGCCCGGCAGCGCCCGCATCGCGTCGAGGAACTCCCCGTTGTAGCGGGTGGTCGAGCCGTAGAAATCGACGCCTCGTCCGTTCGCCGCCAGCCCCTTCACCAGGTGAAAGTCGTAGGGCAGCACGAAGGAGCCCGGGTCGATGATGGCCAAGCGTTTGCTCAAAGACGGGCTCAATGTGCGAACCAGAAGCGGCGCCTGAGCGTGTAGCTGGGCACGCAGCCGCGCTCGCCGATGTCGACCGCCGGGTTGCCGCCGACCATGCGGCGCGGCGGCACGTCCTTGGTGACAACCGCACCGGCCATCACCACCGCGCCTTCGCCGAGGTGCACGCCCGGCATCAGCATCGCGCCGGCGAACACCACCGCGTGGTCGTCGATGCGGATCGGCGCCGCCTTGGTGGCGAAGCTGGGGTCGTGCGGATCGTGGCCCATGGTGTAGAGCTTCGCGTCGTGGGCGATCGACACGTGGCGGCCGATGGTGATGCCGCCGCGGTTGTCGAGGTAGACGCCGCGGTTGACGAGCGAGCCCTCGCCCACCGCCAGCCGGCCCACGTGGAAGAAGCGGATGCCGCCCTGCAGCGTGGCGCTGCGGTGGACACGGAATCCGCACAGGCGGTACAGCAGGGGCCGGGCCCAGAACGGCAGGCAGCCGTGCACGGTGTTGATCAGCGCCAAGGCCACGAAATAGAGCTGGTCCGCCAGGTGCCTCATAGGGGCGCGATTCTAGGGGTGGCCCACTTAGAATCGCCGGTTCGCTCAACCGCTTCATCCTCTCCCGCCCCGCCATGGAACAAGACGACAACCAGCTCATCGCCGAACGACGTGAAAAGCTCGCGGCGATCCGCAAACAGGGCGTGGCCTTCCCCAACGACTTCAAGCCCAAGGACCACGCGCTGGAGCTGCTGCGCAAGTACGGCACGCTCGACAACGAGACGCTGGAGCCGCAGGGCGTGCAGGTCACCGTGGCCGGCCGGCTGATGCTCAAGCGCGTGATGGGCAAGGCGAGCTTCGGCACGCTGCAGGACGGCAGCGGCCGCATCCAGCTCTTCGTCGCGCGCGACAACCTCGGCGACGAGGTCTACGGCCAGTTCAAGCACTGGGACCTGGGCGACATCGTCGGCGCCGTGGGCACGCTCTTCAAGACACGCACCGGCGAGCTCTCGATCAAGGTCACCACGCTGCGCCTGCTCACCAAGAGCCTGCGCCCGCTGCCCGACAAGTTCCACGGCATGACCGACCAGGAGCAGAAGTACCGCCAGCGCTACGTCGACCTCATCACCGACGAAGACGCCCGCGCACGCTTCGCCGCCCGCAGCAAGGCGCTCGCGTCCATCCGCCAGTTCATGGTCGAGCACCACTTCATGGAAGTGGAAACGCCCATGCTGCACCCGATTCCGGGCGGCGCCAACGCCAAGCCCTTCGTCACCCACCACAACGCGCTCGACCAGGACATGTTCCTGCGCATCGCGCCCGAGCTCTACCTGAAGCGCCTGATCGTGGGCGGCTTCGAGCGGGTCTTCGAGATCAACCGCAGCTTCCGCAACGAAGGCATCAGCGTCCGGCACAACCCGGAGTTCACGATGATGGAGTTCTATGCGGCCTACTGGAACCACCACGACCTGATGGACTACACCGAGCAGGTGCTGCGCCACGCCGCGCGCCAGGCCACCGGCTCGGC
>DASWSY010000469.1:0-6203 GCA_036402415.1 Rhizobacter sp.
TCGTACAGCTGGCAATACGCCTGAATTTCCGTCAGCGGGATCGGACCGAGCCCGCCCATGTACACCGGGCGGGACTCGCTGAGAACCCGGAACGCCTGATAGAGGTCAGCGGTCCAGATCGTGAGGCTGGGGCGCTCGTCGAGGGCCTTGACGTTCTGACCGCCCTTCTTCAAGTCGAGCAGGAAGTCGATCTTCCCGCCCCACTCCAGCTCCCACTTGAGGACCGCCCTCAGTTTTTTGCGTCTTCCTCGGCCTGCGCCTGCAGGAAGTTCGACAGCTTCATGGCCTGCTCGCGGATGTCAGCGAACAGTTCCGGCAGCGCCAGCAGGATTTTCACCGTGTTCTCGACGGTGAACGGCAGCACCTCGTCCTTCTCGCGGCCGGCCTTCTTGTCGGCGGGCAGGAAGAACGTCGGGTCCCACAGGTGCTCGCCGTCGGCGTCGAACACGGGGTTGCCGTCCGCGTCGAGGCGGTGCGATTCGATGCTGAGAATGACCGCTTCGGCGTAGGTCTCGGCCAGCAGGCGCTCGCCGACCTTCTCGTCGAGGTTCTCGTTGTCCATCTGGCGACGGACCGGCTTCGACTTCTGCTTGAAGATGGTGTTGTAGCGGCGGTTCGCACCACCGGCGCGCGCGACGCGGAAGCGCACGTCGCCGTAGTTCAGCAGGATGCCTTCCTGCTCGATGTTCTTGTCGGTGGCGAACTGGGAAAACAGGGTACGGCTCATGACTCGATCTCCGTCTTGGGGTGGTTACCGCCGAGGTCATCCCGGCGGGGATTGCAATTAGTTGCAAAACCGGAGGTCAGGGGAGGCTGCGCAGGCACGGGAACCCCCGGACCGCCTCCCCTGCTCCGCTACTCGGTTACGCCGCAGCCGCCGGAATCTTGGTGATCTGCATCACCACGTCGGCGTACACGCCGGTGCCGGCGTTGCCTTCCAGCTCGAACTCGGCCAGCACGTCGCTGTCCGGGCCGCCGGCCACGATCTGCGGGTTCATCAGGGTCGCCGCCGGCAGGCAGATGACGTAGCCCGCGCCGGTGTTGTCCACCGCCTCGAACACGATCAGCTGGTCGGTTTCGGCCTTGTAGAGGTCGTACATCGTGAAGTCGAGGAAGTACGTGGACATCGTGCCGCTGATCTCCAGCGTGCCGCGCGCCATGCCCTTCGCCGACGCGCTGCCGATGCCGTACTGGGCACGCGCGTTGTTCTTCGTGATGTTGATCTCGATGCCCTGCGTCACCGCCGCGACCGGCTGGTCGTTGACGATGATCTCCTTCACGCCGTCCACGGTGTCGATGACGCGGCCGGCGGTGGCCGGGACCACGGCGCCGGTGGACTGGTTGGTGACCGCCTTGGTCTCGTCCTTCACGAGGAAGCTCAGCGAGCCCTCCATGAAGTTGCCCTGCTGCGCCGACAGCGAACCCTCGCTGACGTACGCGCCCTTGTAGAGCAGGAACAGGGCCGAAGCCAGCTGCTTCTGGAAGGTGAAGGTGTGCACCGCCGTGCCGTTGCGCAGCACCGAGCCACGGATGGCCTGCGTGCCGGTGGCCGGGGTTTCATCGACCAGACCCGAGCCCGGCGCGACCTCGATCTCCGTGCCGGTGCAGCGCACGACGCGGAACACGCCGTTGTTGGCCGGGTTGGTGAAGCCGAAGGTCTTGATGTGCTGGCCGGCGATCACCGTGCTGAACTTGCCCGCCGTCGCCGTCGAGAAGCCCATGCCGCCGCCGGTCAGCGTGGCGTCGGCCACGATGTCGTTGGCCGCGCTGGTGATCGCGAGCGGGGTCTGCCAGTCGCCGTTGAGCAGGCCGGCCAGCATGTCGTCGTAGGTGCCGCTGGAGAAGGCCAGCGACAGCGAGCCCTCCGCCGCGACGGACTGGGTGATGGCGTGCTGCGCGTAGCCGCGCGGCTCGATTTCCTCGGGGCGAGCGCGCGTCTTCTGTTCGCGGAAGCCCTCGGCGGTCATGCGGATCGCCTTGAACTGGACCGCCGGCAGGACACCCCACTGGGCCTCCTCGCCGTACGAGAGGACGACATCGGAACTGTCGATGCCAGCGTTGAAATTGGTGCTCATGCTTGGGTCTCCGGTCAGAGCGTGTCGTAGAGGTACGGGATGGCAACGTTGAACTGGTAGTGCGCGCCGCTTGCGCCGATGTCACGGATCACAGGCCGGCGAAAACGCACGCAACCGTCGAGGGTCGTGAGCGTCTTGTGGGTCTTGAAGATTTCGGCCGCCACGTCGCAGTGCTCGCGCGCCACCTTGTCCCCCGTCCCCACCGGAACGAACACCTGCACGAACACTCGACCCTCGGCGCGCGCTTCGTTGTTGATGCCACCGATCTCCAGCTGGCGGGCTTCCGCCTGCACGATGGAGAACCGGCACCACGCCGCGCCTGCCGGGGGCTCGAACTTCATGTTCGGCCACGCGACTGGCAGGCGGTCCGCCCATTCGGTCTTGAACAAATCGCCGATGGATTTCCGCTCGTCAGCCGCGCTCACGTGTCGCTTCCCGTTCCAGTGCCCGCATTGATACGGCCTTCAAACTGGGTAGTCCACTCACAACAGCCGTCCGGCCTCGCGGTGGATGCGCGCCTGCATGCCCTGACCCCCGGCCTGCGACACCGCGATGTCCACCATGCCGGCCGGCGCCTTGGCGCTGCTGCCGGATTCGAGGTCGTCGATGTACGGCAGGTTGTTGGTGACGTACACGCGGGTGCCCACCGGGCCCTGCATGACCGCGTTCTTGATCGACTCGGCGACGCCGCGCTCCTCGCTGTTGAGGGGCTCGCCGGTGACGGTGAACCAGTAGCCCGGCTCGTTGATCTTCTGATCGCCGTCCACCATGCGCTTGCTGGGCGCGCTGCGGGTCACGAACCAGTTCTTGCGTGCGCGGCCGGTGAGCACCGGGGTGTACAGCAGGATGCCCTCGTACACGGCGGCGACCACGCCGGCGGTGACGTTCTTGATGTACTGCTCGAAGCGGTCGGCCTCGCGCATCAGCGCGCGCTCGAACTCCTTCGGGTCGGCGGTGCGGACGCGGATGCGCTTCATGTCACTTCCGCAGCTGCAGCTTCCACAGCACCGGGATGCCGCCCGGCGCCACCGGCTGGGCGTCCATCACCCGGTAGGTCTTGCCGCCCAGCAGGCACTTCCAGCCCGGGCCGGGTTCGACGTTCCGGTTGGCGAGGTCGAGCGCACTGGCGGTGAGGCGGAAGTCGCCGCGCAGGATCGCGCTGCCGTCGATTTCGCTGTTCTTGAACTGCGACACGAGGCCGTACGTGTTGACCGAGATGGTCGGGCCGGGCGTGACCTCGCCGCTGCCGCCGTCCTGCACGTCGGGCCCGGTGACGCTCAGCACGACGGCCGCGCCGTTGTCCACGATGTCGTTGTGCGCGCTCTGGCGCTCGCCGATGTAGTCGTAGGCGGCCACGGTTTACCCCTGAATGAAGTAGCGCGGGTCGCTCAGCACGTCGCTGGAGTCCGACCCCTGATTGATCTCGGTCTGGGTCAGGCCGAGGTTGAAGTTCACCGTCGGCGTGCCGCCGGCCGCGCTGCTGGCGAGGCCGAACAGAATCTGGTCGATCAGCGGGTACTGCGGCTGGCTCGGGGCCTTGCCGGTGTCCCACTCGGTCTCCAGCACGTCCACCTTCTTGCGCTTGATGAACTGGTCCTTCGTGACCGGCTGGGTCATGAAGGTACCGCCGGTGAGCGCGATCTTGGCGACCTCGCACTGGGCCTGCTGCACCGCGCCCGGGATGGCGTCCACCGGGATCGGCACGCCGTCGGCGTCCACCAGCGTGGTGTTCGGGTCGTCCACCTTCGACGCGCGCGGCCACGCGAGGCGCTGCGTGGACGTGGCCTTCTGGCCGATCCACTTGCCCCGGTACTTGATCTCCAGCTCGATGCACGCCTTGATCAGCGCGGCTTCCTTCTCGGCCTCGGTCAGGTCGGCCCAGTCCTCGTAGGTCGCGGCGAAATACGCATCGGCGTCGGCGACGCTGACGTAGCTGTTGCTGGCGGGGCCGCCGATGGTGGTGTCGATGGGCATGATCAGGCGCTCGGAATGACGGTGGGAACCACGGTGACGGTGCCGACCATGACGGTGGCGCGGCGGCCGTCGGCGTTGACCAGCTCCAGTTCGCAGTACAGCGAGCCCTTGAGCGGGCGCGTGTCGGCGTTGGCGAGCGCGATCTCCAGCCGGCCCTGCGCCGCGTCGGTGACGGTCACGCCGGCCCCGAGGGTCTTCTCGACCAGCGGCGACGGCGAGGAGACCTTCTTCGCCAGCCAGAACTTCGCGGCCGTGATGCCCGCAAGGTTCAACGGCGACGCGCCCTGCATCACCTGCACGGCCAGCACGTGGTCATTCCCTTCGTAGATGGAGTACGACTGTGGAGTCGCCATGCTGGCACCTGTCCTGTGGATGCCGACACCGTAACGCCATCAACATCGGGCGTCACTCGGCGTCGGCGACGAGATTCACCGTGGCCGACCACTCGCCGGCGAGTTCCACGCGCGTTGGCGCGCTGGCAGCGAGCTCGATGCGCCCGAACACCACCAGCTCGCCGGAGAACAAGCTGCCGAACACCGTGGCGCCCGCGAGGTCGATCTCGGCTCCGCCCACCACGCGCACGCTGGCGCGCAGCTCGGGCGAGGCGCCGTCAAGGAGAGCCAGCAGCTCGCCGTGGGTCTTGACCGCTGCGGTGCCGATCACGCCCGCGCCGTCGAGCACGAAGGTGCCGCCCATGCTGCCCGGCGACGACACGTCGGCGGCGCCCGAGGCGGTGGCCCCCGCCAACGTCAGCGTGGCCTGCGCGCGCAGCGGCAGCGCGGCCGACGACACCAGCGTGACAGCGGCGAGGGCGATGCTGGCCGTCGCGCGCAGCGGCGCCACAGCGGCGGCATTCAGCGCGGCCCCGTCGAGGGCGAGCGTGGCCTGTCCGAACTGGCCCGACCCGGAACTGCCGGACACGGTGGCCCCGGCCAGCTGGGCGACAAGGGAGCCGGTGATGGTGACCCCGCCCGAGGCGGTCAGCGTGGCCCCCGTGAGGGCCGCCGCGAGCGCGCCGTGCGTGGCGACCGTGCCCGTTGCCGAGAGGGAGAGCGCGGCCAGCCCCGGCGACGCCGTAGCGCGCACGAGGACGGCCCCCGTGGCGCTCAGGGAGGCCGGCCCGGTCGAAGGGGCGCCCGCGCCCGTGATGGGGTTATCCGCCGCGCCCGAGGCGATCACGTCCGCAAGGGTGACCGCCGCCACGCCGGCAATGGGGGCGACCGCCGCGCCCGCCACGGACGCTCCGGCCAAGGAGTAGGTCAGCGCGGCCGCGAGCTTGGCTTGCGCGCTGGCGGCCACCGTCGCGTCCGACAGCGTGAGGTTCGCGCTGCCCGACACGCCCGCGCCGCCGGTGTCGGCCTTGAACACCGCGAGCGCGGTCGTCCACTGGCCGCTGGTGCCCGCCGCCCACGTGACCTGCTGCGCGCCGGTCGCGGCGTTGATGCGGTAGACCATCGAGGACACCGGGTAGTTGCCACCGGCCTCCTCCTCATCCACCAACGTCCAGCCGCTGGGCACGTTCATCGTGGTCGTGGCGAAGGTCATCATGTTCGCCACGGCAAACGTGATGGTCTCGGCCTGCGTGCTGGTGAAGCTGCCGGTGGCCGGCGCGTTGCTATTACCGCTGCCGCCGACGGCAACACCATCGACCACGTTGCTGCTGGCGAGGCCGCGCACCTCGGTCAGGGTGGCGGTGGCGTACTCCTCGCCTTGGAACGGCACGGTGACGGTCTTGTTGCCCGCCGACACGTTGAGCGCGTAGTAAATCCACGACTTCGAGTTGTAGCCGCTGTTGCTGGCCTGATTCGTGGAGACGGCGGCCTGCGTGAAGGTCGTGCCGCCGGTGATCGCGTCGGGCTGGGTGAGCGTGCCGCTGCGCGAGTAGTTGACGCACAGGATCAGCGCGCTGCCCGCCTGCACCCCGTTGAGGGTCAGCGAGATGCTGCCGGCGTCGTAGCTGACGCCGTTGGTCGATTGGACGACGCTGATCGCCATAGGGGGCTAGGGCCCCGAAGGGCCCCGTCTCCTTACGCGTTGCCTTCGTTGAAGGTGAACCCCGTGATCGTGACCGACTGGCCGGCCGCGATGTTGGTGTTGTCCACCGTCAGGTCGCCGCCGCCACCCGTGGCAGTCACGGTGCCCTGCGCGTGGCAG
>DASWSY010000470.1:0-6337 GCA_036402415.1 Rhizobacter sp.
CGAAGGCCTGATCGCCCTGTCGGGTGCCGAACTCGGCCCGGTCGGCCAGGCCCTGGTGGCCCAGGACACGGCGCGCGCGGCAGCCATCGCCCGGCGCCTGGCGGCCATCTTCCCGCAGCGCTTGTACATCGAGCTGCAGCGCGCCGGCCAGCCGACCAACGAAGCGCACGTGCGCGCCGCCGTGCCCCTGGCCGCGCAGCTCGGGCTGCCGGTCGTCGCCACGCACCCGGTGCAGTTCCAGACGCCCGAAGACTTCGAGGCCCACGAGGCCCGCACCTGCATCGCCGAGGGCGAGACGCTCACCAACCCGCGCCGCATCAAACGTTTCACCCGCGAGCAGTACTTCAAGTCGCAGGCGCAGATGGAGGCGCTCTTCGCCGACATCCCGAGCGCCCTCCAGAACACCGTCGAAATCGCGAAGCGCTGCAGCCTCTCGCTCGTGCTCGGCAAGCCGCGCCTGCCCGACTTCCCGGTGCCCGAGGTCAACGGCGAGAAGATGGAGCCCGAGGCCTACTTCCGCTATGCCTCGCACGAGGGCCTGAAGGAGCGCATGCTCCATCTCTACCCCGATGCGGCCGAGCGCGAGCAGCAGATGCCGCGCTACGTGGAGCGGCTGGAGTTCGAGCTCAACACCATCCTGAAGATGGGCTTCCCCGGCTACTTCCTGATCGTGGCCGACTTCATCAACTGGGCCAAGAACAACGGCTGCCCCGTCGGCCCGGGCCGGGGCTCGGGTGCAGGCTCGCTCGTCGCCTACGCGCTCAAGATCACCGACCTCGACCCGCTGCGCTACAACCTGCTGTTCGAGCGCTTCCTGAACCCGGAACGGGTGTCGATGCCCGACTTCGACATCGACTTCTGCCAGGGCAATCGCGATCGTGTGATCGACTACGTGAAGGACAAGTACGGCCGCGACGCCGTCAGCCAGATCGCGACCTTCGGCACCATGGCCGCCAAGGCCGCGCTGCGCGACGTGGGCCGCGTGCTCGGCATGGGCTACGGCCACGTCGACGGCATCGCCAAGCTCGTGCCGGCGCCACCCGGCAAGACGGTGACGCTCGCCCGCCCCGGCGACAAGCCTGATCCCGGCCTCATCTACGCGCGCGTCGAAGCACCCGAGATCGAGCAGCGCGAGAAGAACGAAGAAGAAGTCGCCGAGCTGCTGGCACTCGCCGAGCGTGTGGAAGGCATGGTCCGCAACATCGGCATGCATGCCGGCGGCGTGCTAATCGCGCCGGGCAAGATCACCGATTTCTGCCCGCTCTACATGCAGCCGGGCAGCGACTCGGCGGTGAGCCAGTACGACAAGGACGACGTCGAGGCCATCGGCCTCGTGAAGTTCGACTTCCTGGGCCTGGCCACGCTCACCATCCTCGAGTTGGCGAAGGACTACATCCGCGCCCGCCGCCCGGGCCAGGAGAACTTCGCCCTCGAGAACATCCCGCTCGACGACCGCGCCGCCTACCGGCTGATGAGCGAGGGCAAGACGGTCGCCGTGTTCCAGCTGGAATCCTCCGGCATGCAGCGCATGCTGCGCGACGCCAAGCCCAGCGTCTTCGAGGACATCATTGCGCTGGTGGCGCTGTACCGCCCGGGCCCGATGGACCTGATCCCGAGCTTCTGCGCGCGCAAGCACGGCCGCGAGGAGGTGGAGTACCCGCATCCGATGATGGAAGAGGTGCTCAAGGAGACCTACGGGATCATGGTCTACCAGGAGCAGGTGATGCAGGTGGCGCAGCGCCTGGGCGGCTATTCGCTCGGCGGCGCCGACCTGTTGCGCCGCGCGATGGGCAAGAAGAAGCTCGAGGAGATGGTGGCCCACCGCGCCACCTTCGCCCAGGGCGCCGCGAAGAACAACATTCCCGAGCCGCTGGCCAACGAGATCTTCGACCTGATGGAGAAGTTCGCGGGCTACGGCTTCAACAAGTCGCACGCCGCGGCCTATGCGCTGCTCGCGTACCACACGGCCTACCTCAAGGCGCACTACCCGGCCGAATTCACCGCGGCCAACATGAGCGTCGCGCTCGACGACACCGACAAGCTCAAGATCTTCCACGACGATGCGGTGCAGAACCTCGGCCTCACCTTCGAGCCGCCGAACATCAACACCGGCAACTACCGCTTCGAGCCGGTGGCCGACAAGGTGGTGCGCTACGGCCTGGGTGCGATCAAGGGCACGGGCCAGAGCGCGATTGAAGCCATCATCCAGGCACGCAAGGAAGGCGGCCCGTTCAAGAGCCTCTTCGACTTCTGCGCGCGGGTGGACCGCGGCCGCATCAACAAGCGCACGGTCGAAGCGCTCATCAAGGCCGGCGCCTTCGACCTGCTGCACCCGGAGCGCTCGCAGGCCGTGGCGAGCATCGGCCTCGCCTTCGACTATGCCGACACGCAGGCCGCGCACGCCGACCAGGGCGGACTCTTCGACTTCGGCGACTCGCACGCGGCCTCGACGCAGGAGCCCGAGCTGGTGCAGGCCGCGCCCTGGAGCATCAAGGAGCGCCTGAGCCTGGAGAAGGTCGCGCTCGGCTTCTACCTGTCGGGCCACCTCTTCGACCAGAGCGAAGACGAGGTGCGCCGATTCGCCAAACGCAAGATCGCCGACCTCATCGATTCGCGCGAGCCGCAGCTGCTGGCCGGCATCGTCGGCGACCTGCGCGTCATCAACGGACAGCGCGGGCGTGTGGCGATCTTCAAGCTCGACGACAAGAGCGAGGCGATCGAGTCGGTCGTCAACGAAGACCTGCTCAACGCCAACCGCGACCTGCTGAAGGACGACGAGCTCGTCATCGCCTTGGGCAAGGTCCAGCCCGACCGCTTCTCCGGTGGCATGCGCTTCAACATCCAGCAGGTGTGGGACCTCGCCACCGCACGCTGCAAGTTCGGCAAGTATCTGCGCGTGGAGGTCAACGGCAGCGTGCCGCCGGTGGCCGAGGTGCTGCGCGACTTTCCGAGTCGGCGCATCAACACCGAGCAGGGCACCATCACCAACGGCCTGGGCGTGCGCCTGGTCCTGCAGCGTGTGGCGGCGAGCGCCGAGCTCGACCTGGGCGAGGAAGGCCGCTTCTTCCCCACCGACGAGGCACTGGCGCGCTGGCGCGACGGCAGCCACGGCAAGGCGAGCGTCGTCTACGACTGACCTCGGTCGAGGTGGTGCCGCCGCCACGGCCAAGGGCAGCCCCTGATCGGTCCGCTGGCGGGGCGTGCCTACACTGCGGCGCATGCCCGAGAACAACCCGACGACAGGCTTGATCCTCACCGGCGGCGGCGCGCGTGCGGCCTACCAGGTGGGGGTGCTCAAGGCGGTGGCGAAGATTCGCCGCGATGCCGCACCGTGGCAATACGGCAACCCGTTCCCGGTGATCACCGGCACCTCGGCAGGCGCCATCAACGCAGCGGCGCTGGCCACGCACTGCGACGACTTCGACGGCGCGGTGAAGGCGCTGGCCCACGTGTGGGAGAACTTTCGCGCCGAGCAGGTCTACCGCAGCGACGCGATCGGCGTGATCCGCACCGGGGCACGCTGGCTCACCATGATGTCGCTCGGCTGGGTGATCGCGCGCTGGCGCCGGGCGCGCCTGCGTTCGCTGCTCGACAACAGCCCGCTCGAAGACCTGCTGAGCGAGATGGTCGCGGTGCAACGCCTGCCGGAGGTCATGCGATCAGGCCATCTCCAGGCGCTGGCCGTCACCGCGTCGAGCTACAGCTCGGGCACACACGTGACCTTCTACGACTCGCTGCACGAGTTCGCACCCTGGAACCGCTCGCAGCGTGTGGCGGTGCGCACTCCGATCACGGTGCCGCACCTGCTGGCCTCGGCGGCGATCCCCTTCGTGTTTCCGGCGGTCCCGCTCGACTTCGACGGTGTCACCGAATACTTCGGCGACGGCTCGATGCGCCAGTCGGCGCCCATCTCGCCCGCGGTGCACCTGGGCGCACGGCGCATCCTCGTGATCGGTGCCGGTCGCATGCACGAGCCGCCGGGGCGGCGCAAGGTGAGCGGGGCGTATCCGAACTTCGCGCAGATCGCGGGCCATGCGCTGTCGAACATCTTCCTCGATGCGCTCGCGGTCGACGTGGAGCGCCTGCAGCGCATCAACAACACGCTCTCGCTGCTGCCGCCCGAGGCGCTGGCGAACACCAGCCTGCGGCCGATCGAGGTGCTGGTGATCGCGCCCTCGCAGCGGCTCGACGACCTGGCGGCCAAGCACGTGAACGCGCTGCCGACCTCGATTCGTGCGCTGCTGCGGGGCATCGGCGTCAGCGGCAAGGGCACCGACACCCGGGGTGCGGCGCTCGCCAGCTACCTGCTCTTCGAGGAGGCCTACACGCGCGAGCTGGTGGCCCTGGGGTGGGCCGACACGATGGCGCGGCGCGACGAGGTGACCGGCTTCTTCGGCTGGGAGCGCCGCCGCGAGCGCCGCGGACCCGTGCCCGACACCGATTTCCAGACCACCGAGCTGGAATGAAAAAGGCCCGCCACGCATGAGCGCGGCAGGCCTCGATGACAGCGATCGAATCGTTTACTTGTTGCTCTTGGCCGGGCTCTTGGCTTCGGCCGCGGCCGGTGCGTAGGCCGCGCCATTGACCGTCAGGCCTTCCTTCGACAGGCGGACGGCAGCGCCGCCCTTGATGCCCTTCACGCGGGCCATCAGGTCGGCCCAGTCCTTGAACTGGCCCTTCTTGCGCTCGTCGAGGATGCGCACCGACACCTTGGTGCCGATGCCCTTGACCGATTCGAGCGCGGCCTGGTCGGCCTTGTTGACGTCGACGGCGGCAAACGCGGTGGCCGCGGCGAACAGCATGGCGAGCGTGCAGATCAGCTTCTTGAACATGTGTGAACTCCCTTGGATGATCGTCTTGGTGTTGACGGGGAGCAGCCGTTCTGCACCCCTGGCGGCACTGTAGCCAGGGGGTCGGCAGGTGTCTTTCCCCTTCAGGGAGGCCGACGAAGGGGGTCGACCGAAAGGGGGGAGCCGCCGGGCGGTCAGGCGGGTTGCTGGCTCAGCCACTGCACGTAGCGCGAGACCCCTGTCGCAACGTCGGCGAAGCGGTGGTCGCAGCCGGCTGCGCGCAGTTGCGTCATGTCGGCCTGGGTGTAGCACTGGTACTTGCCGACCAGCGCCTCTGGGAAGTCGAAGTACTCGATGAAGCCCTTGGTCACGAGCTCGGTGAGCGACAGCGGCGCCTCGCCCTTCAGGCCGCGCGAAGCGTTGACGACTGCCGCGGCCACGTCGTTGAACGGCTGCGCCCGACCGGTGCCGAGGTTGAAGATGCCGCTCTTCTGGGGGTGCTGCAGGAACCACAGGTTCACCGCCACCACGTCGTCGACCGAGATGAAGTCGCGCGACTGCTCGCCGGCGTTGTAGCCGCCGTACGGGCCGAAAAGGCGCACGCGGCCCTTCTCGCGGAACTCGTTGAAGTTGTGGAAGGCGACCGAGGCCATGCGCGCCTTGTGCTGCTCGCGGGGGCCGTAGACGTTGAAATAGCGGAAGCCCGCGACCTGGCTCTTGCTCGTGGGCAGCATGCGCCGCACGACGTTGTCGAAGAGGAGCTTGGAGTAGCCGTACACGTTGAGCGGCTTCTCGAACTGCGGGTCTTCGCGGAAGGTGTCGCTGCCGCCGTAGGTGGCGGCCGACGAGGCGTAGAGCAGCCGCACGCCCTGGGCCTGGCAGGCGTCGAGCAAATCCTTCGAGCAGCGGTAATTCGTGTCGAGCATGTAGCGCCCGTTGTGCTCCATGGTGTCGGAGCAGGCGCCCTGGTGCAGCACGGCCTCGACCTTGCCGAACTCGCCGCGTGCGAAGCGGGCGTAGAAGTCGCTCTTGTCGAAGTAGTCGCTGATCCTGGCGCCGAGCAGGTTACGGTACTTCGGGCCGTCGGTCAGGTCGTCGACGGCGATCACGTCGTCGATGCCGATGGCGTTCAAGCCGTGGACGATGTTGCTGCCGATCATGCCGGCCGCGCCGGTGACGACGATCTTCGTGCTCATTGGAAGAGCTCCTCGTAAGTCAGGGTCGCGTTGCCGAATTTGCCCACGGCGAGGCCGCCGGCCTTGTTGGCGATGGGCACGGCCTCCTGCACCGACAGGCCGCAGGCCAGCATGGCGGCCAGCGTGGCGATGACGGTGTCGCCGGCACCGGTGACGTCGAACACCTCGCGCGCCTGCGCGTGGAAGCGCGTTTCGCCTTGGACGTCGAAGACCGACATGCCTTCTTCGGAACGGGTGAGCACCAGGCTGTCGAGGCGCAGCTTCTGGCGCAGCGCTTCGGCACGCTCGTGGAGCTCGGCCTCGCTGCTCCAGTTGCCGATCACCTGGGCCAGCTCGGCGCGGTTGGGCGTG
>DASWSY010000471.1:0-5309 GCA_036402415.1 Rhizobacter sp.
CTCCATCACCTGCACCTGGTTGCCGGTGGCGCGCGCCACGGTCTGCGCCACGGCGAGCGCGCTCATGCCGGTGGTGGCCACGCGGCTGCAGCCGTTCATCATTTCGCGGCCGGTCTTCTTGAGCACGTCGAGCGCGAGGTAGCCGTTCACGCACACCGCCTGCTGGGTGAGAATGTCGGCGAGGTTCTGGCGGGCGTAGAAGAGCACCTCCTGCTCGAGCGCATTGGCGCGCTGCGGGTCGGTGGCTTTCAGCGACTGCACACGCTCGGCAAGGCGCGCGTCGAGGCTGGTCGCAAACTGCGCCGCGGCGGCGAGCTTCTGCATCGCGTCCCACAGCTTGGTGCGGGTGGCCTCGATGTCGACGATGTCCTTCTGCACGTCGTCGCGCGCGGCGTAGAGCTGGCTCATCGACTTCTGCAGCTGCGAGCCGGCGCTTTCGAACTTGCGGAAGTAGGCCTTGAGCTTGTTGCCGAACGGGATGATGCCCAAGAGCTTGTTGGGCGCCAGCAGGTCGCCCTCGTTGCCGGGGTTGAGCTTGTCGAGGTGGCCGCGGATCTCGCCGATGGCCTTGTAGGCCGCCGTCTCCTCCGCGCCGATGAAGTTGCGCTGCAGGAAGCGGCCCTGCATGAGGCCGGCCGCATTCGAGATCTCCTCGCGGCCGAGTGCGAAGGCGCTGTCGAGCTTGTGCTTGAACTCGGCGCTGTGCACGTCTTCGCTCATCAGCGCGTCGATGAAGCGCATCACCTGGTCGTCGACCGCCTTGGCCACCTCGGGCTTGAGGGGCACCGCCGTGCGCGTGGCCTCCGCCGGCACGGGCGTGATGACCTCGGGCGGGGTGAGCTGGAAGTTGGGCACACCGCCGTAGGCGACGGTGGGAGTGTCTTCAGGGCCGTTCATGTCTTGGGCTCCGCTGCGGTTTGAATCTCGGGGGCGGCAAGCGAGGGCTTGCCGAACTTGTCATGCAGGAAACGCGAATGGACGAGGAAGGCCTGGGCGTCCTGGCTGGCGAGGTCGTCGGCCAGCTGCTTCACCTTGGTCTCCAGCTCGGCAAGTGTGTCGCGAAAGATGTCCTGCGCCGTCTTGTCATCGTGCAGCACGCGGCTGGCGGCGTATTGCGGCGGGATCGACAGGTATGCCTTCAGGGCATCCGGCAGGTAGGAGATGGCGATGTGGCGGGCATGGAAGCCCTCCTGCATCGACAGCACGCCTTGGCTGCGCTCCCACTGCCTGAGCAGCGCGTCGAGCGACTTGCACAGGTCGAGCGCCTTGGCCTGCAGGCTCGCGGGCAAACGGTTCTCGGGGTTGTATTCGACGAGGCCGCGCACGCCGGCGAGGGCTCTCGTCATGGCTTCGCGGGCATCGCCCTCGTCGCTGAACTCGAGCGCGTCTTCCCACATCGGGCCCGAGAGCTTGGGAAAGCCCAGCCACAGGCCGCCGATCACGAAGCCGGCCACATAGCCGCCGAAGGCGAGCGGCAGGCCGGCAACGCCGATGAGGTTGAGTGCCTTCAACACCAGCACGACGGTGGCGAGGCCCAGGCCGCACCAGTTGGCAGGGCTCAGCAGGATGCGCGCGAGTCTGTCCATCACTGGTAAGCGCGGATGTCCTTGAACACCGCGTAAAGCGGCGTCTTGCGCGCATCGAAGACCTTGCCGCCGGTGGTCTGCACGAGCGCTTTCAGATCGGCCTCCTTCGCCTCGCCGAAGAGCACCATGAAGACGGGGATGCCGCGCACGTCTTCCGGCAATTGCTCGTAGGCGCGCTGGAACTGCTCCAGGCTGCGGCCCTTGGTGTTTTCGCCGTCGGTGAACGCGACCACCGAGTACTGGTAGTTCGGGTTCTTCTGCTTCTGCTCCAGCATGTGCTTGAGTGCGGCCAGCACGCTGTCGTAGAGCGCGGTGCCACCGGTCATGCGCAGGCCGTCGGCGTAGGCGCGCACCTCGGCCAGCACCGCCTGCTTGGCCTCGGAATCCTCCTGCACCTGCACGCCCTTGGCCTGCGGGCGGCCGGTGGGAACTTCGAAGTACGTCATGCGCCAGGGCTGGTCGCTGAAGGGCAGCATCCACACCTTCTCGCGGTTGGTGAGCTTGGCGAGCCGCCCGGTGAGCGAGCTGTCGGCGCCGGCCACGTAGTGCAGCGCCTGGATGAGCTGGGCGCGGCGGCCGTGGCCGTCCATGCTGCCGCTGGTGTCGAGCACGAAGGTGCTGGCGATCGGGCGGCGGAATTCGTTCAAGTAGGCGTCGATCAGCCCATCGGCCAGCGCGCGGTCGGGCGAGAACGGCAGCTCGATGCGCATGCCTTCCTTGGGCAGCAGGTCGGCCACGCTTGCCGCCACCTCGGCGTTGATCGGGCGGCGCAGCGTCTGGCGGGCGAGCCACCTCTGCGCGTCGTTGCCCTTGAGGTAGGCCACGACCTTCAGGTAGTCGTCGCGCCGCTCGTCCTTCAGCAGCATGAAGGGGTAGTCGGCCGTCGCCACGCCTTCGTGCGGGTAGACCAGCACCAGCTTCTCGCGCAGCTTGCCGCCGTTGTTGAGCGAGAGCAGCCAGCTTTCGTAGTTGATGAAGGCGTTGAGCTGCGACGGATTGTTGCCCTGCTGCTCGAGGAATTTCTCGGTGAGGTAGGTCGAGTTGTCGCCGGGCAGCTTGTAGCCCTTGAGGAAGCCGGCGATGGCGCCGCGGTTCACGTCGGAGGCGGTCAGGGCTTCGGACTTCTGGCTGGCCGCGGCCACCACGCCCATCAGCGCCATGAAGCCCTGATTCGAGGTGGCGGGGTTCGACAGCGCGTAGCGCAGCTTGCCCTGCGACGCGGCCTGGGTGATCTCGCGCCAGCCGACCTTGGCGGCGGTGGCCGGGTCGTCCCAGCCCAGCTGCTTGGCCGCGGTCTGGTTGAGGCCGACGGCAATCGGCGACAGCATGATCTTTTCCTGCAGCTTCACCCGCGCCTGGCCTTGCGGGTCGCTCAGCAGGTACTTCGCGTTGGCGAACCAGGCGGCGTGGGCCGTCGTGCTGCCGCTCAAGACCGCCTCGGTGCTTTCCATCGTGCCGCCCCAGGCGAAGCGCATGCGCACGCCGGTCGCCTTTTCGACCATCTCTTCGAGCGGCTGCGCGTCTTTCAAGTCGGTCGTGGCGAGCACCGTGAAGACGGGCTTGGGGCTGTCCGCCGCCTTCGGTGCATCCCCCGCGTCCTGTTTGCCGCAGGCGGTGAGCAACACCGCCAGCAGCAGCCCTCCCAGGAGTCCTTTCATTGCGACATCTCCTTGGCCACCGCCTCGATCATCTCGGCCATCAGTTCGAAGGCCGGCGGATCGATCACCTGCGTCACGCGTTCTTCCACCGCCAGGCCGGTCGGTTTGACGGCCTCCATGAAGAGCCCGGTGTCGGCCACTCGGAAGCCATAGCTCACCGCGATGCGTTGCAGGTCGACGTTGCGCGCCAGCAGGTCGGCCAGCGCCTTCGCCTTCTCGCTCACCGCCATGAACACGACCTTGTTGACGATGGTCGGCTGCGGGTAGAGCAACACCATCTCGGCGCCGATGCCGCGCTTGTCGAGCGCATAGGCGACGAGCTGGTTCTCGTAGATGAAGGCGAGCGGCGTCTTGCCGATGCCGATGGCCACGTAGTCGTCGAAATTGCCGTTGACGTAGTTCTCCTGGTAGCCCTGGCGCTTGAAAAGCTCGGCAAGGCGGGTGGCGAGCGGGATCGCGGTGGCGCGGTCGGTCACCACGTCGCCATGCACCGCGTAGCTGGTGAGCGCGAGGTACATCGCCGCCGAGTTGCTGCGGCGCACGTCGGTGGTGGAGACGAGCACGCTTCGGCTCACGTCGTAGGCGCTGGCGTCCTTCAGGTCCTTCCAGCGCTTCTTGGCGAGCATGGCCTGGGTGAGCTTGGCCATGTCGACGCCGTAGATGCGCTCGCCGAGTGGCTTGGCCATGTCGTTGGCGACGAGGATCCTGGCAATGGGCAACCAGCTGGCGATCACCATCGGCGTGTGGAAGGGCGACGACTGCGCCACGTTGACGCCCGCCTTGCGGGCCGCGTCGCTGATCTGGTTGGCCGCCACGACGCCCGACGGAAACAGAAAGTCGGGCATTTGCCCCGCGACCACCTTGCCCGCCATCTCGCGGCTGCCCACACGCACCACGCTCACCGGCAGGCGGTGGTCGGCCAGGATCTTCCTGACGCGCTCGTCCTTGAAGAAGGGCTCGACGTCGAGTGCGATCACACCCTTCAGTTCGGTCACCGGCCCCAGGGCCTGCTCGGCCACCACGGCCTGCTGCCCGCGCAGGGCAAAAAACAAGGCCGCCGCAAACCCGGCCAGCAGCACCAGGGTCAACAACAGCTTGCTCATCTTGGACATGCGACAACCTCCACCTTGACGCGCCGCGAGCATAGCCTGCGTCGGCGTCTCGCCACGGGGGCGCCGCCTACAATTCGGGCATTCCCCGCTCTGCCTTTTTGCGCCGTGCCCGGCGCCAGCCCTCTCTTTCCCATGACAGAACTCGCCAAATCCTTCGAACCCGCCGCCATCGAAGCCAAATGGGGCCCCTTGTGGGAGAAAAGCGGCACCTACGAGCCCACGCTCGACCCGGCCAAGGAATCGTTCTGCATCCAGCTGCCGCCGCCCAACGTGACGGGCACGCTGCACATGGGCCACGCGTTCAACCAGACCATCATGGACGCGTTGACGCGCTACCACCGCATGCTCGGCCACAACACGCTGTGGGTGCCGGGCACCGACCACGCCGGCATCGCCACGCAGATCGTGGTGGAGCGCCAGCTCGAACAGCAGAAGCTCAGCCGCCACGACCTCGGCCGCAAGAACTTCGTCGCCAAGGTGTGGGAGTGGAAAGAAGTCTCCGGCTCGACCATCACCAACCAGATGCGCCGCATGGGCGACTCGGTGTCGTGGAAGCACGAGTACTTCACGATGGACGAGAAGCTCTCGAAGGTCGTCACCGACACCTTCGTGAAGCTCTACGAAGAAGGCCTGATCTACCGCGGCAAGCGGCTGGTGAGCTGGGACCCGATCCTGAAGTCAGCAGTGTCTGACCTGGAGGTCGAGAGCGAAGAAGAAGATGGCTCGCTGTGGCACATCCGCTATCCGATCGACGGCTCTTCGGAATCGCTGGTCGTCGCCACCACCCGCCCCGAGACGATGCTCGGCGACACGGCGGTGATGGTGCACCCGGAAGACACGCGCTACACCCACCTGATCGGCCAGCAGGTGAAGCTGCCCATCACCGGCCGCCTGGTGCCGGTGATCGCCGACGACTACGTCGACAAGGAATTCGGCACCGGCGTGGTGAAGGT
>DASWSY010000472.1:0-1586 GCA_036402415.1 Rhizobacter sp.
AGCACTTCTTCTTCAACGCCGAAGCCAACCACAACCGCTACAACAAGAACGAGCACCTCAACAACACCGACTACAGCGCCAACGCGCGCTGGGACTGGGAGACGATCGGCCGCCTCTCGGGCCTGCTCACCGCGCAGCAGCGCCAGAGCCTCTACCGCGACACCATCAACGGCACCATCTCGCTCGAACGCAACCAGGTGCGCAGCACCGCGTTCGGCGTGCAGGCGCGGCTGGGCTTGGTGACGCTGTGGTCGTTCGAGCTGGGCGCCACTGCCAGCGAGAACGACTACCGCGGCGTCGACGTCGACGACCGCGACATGCGCCAGACCTCCTACAACGCCGGCATCCGCTACCGCGCGAGCGGCTCGCTCACCACCCGGCTGGGCGTGCGCCGCACCGACGGCCGCTACCCCGGCATCACCGGCACGCCCGACGAGTTCACGCGCGACGACATCGACTTCATCACCAACTACAACGCCAGCGGCGCGAGCGCCCTCAACAGCCGCCTGAGCCTCACGCGCGAGCGCCACACCGTGCAGACCGCGCGCGACAACCGCGGCTGGACGGGCGCGCTCGGCTGGAACTGGCGCCCGAGCGGCAAGGTGTACACCGACCTCGACCTGGTGCACGACCGCAGCACCGGCAACACCGACTTCGACTCCACGCTGACCGGCGGCGAGTCGAGCGACACCCGCTCCATCAACACCGCCAGCTTCGCGCTGACGTGGCTGGCCACCGCCAAGGTGTCGTTCATCCCGCGGGTGAGCTATGCCCACCGCAAGCTCGACGACAGCTTCACCACCGGCGGCACCGGCACCGCCACCGGCTCCGACACCACGGTGATCGGCGGCCTGACGATGAACTACACCCCCTTCGACGCGCTGCAGCTCATCTGCAGCGTGACGCAGGAACGCCGGCGCGTGGGCGGCTCCACCACCGTGAGCACGCCCTACAAGGCGACCATCGCCGGCTGCAACGCAGAGTTCGCCATCCGCTGAGCGTGGCTGAAGACCCCAGGCCGCGTGCGGAGCGCAGATTGCTCAAAGAGCCCGGATCCGACTTCCCCGTTTCGAGCTGTCATCACAGGAGTACCCGATGAAAAGAAACTTGATCGCTTGTCTCGCCACGGCCGCCCTCTCGCTCGGCGCGGCCGGCACCGCCCAGGCCGCGCTGAACAGCTGTGACGACCCGCTGAAGAGCGGACTCGGCCAACGTTTCTGCTTCGAGAAGTTCGAAGACCTCGCCGCGGGCCTCTACACGGTGAGTTTCGAATATCAAGCGGAAAAGTTTGCCGGTACATCCGACAGGACGCTGAGCTTCGGTTTCCTCTTCGACACCCTGGAAGGCCCGTCCACCCGCGGCCTGCTGGGCGACGTGACCACCACCAGCGGCTGGAACACCTATTCCTTCACCACCAGCGCGGGCGGCGACGGCGGCCTGCTTTTCGCCCTGCGCGGCGTGCCGGGCCCCAACTTCGGCATGCAGCTCCAGAACGTGCAGGTCACCCCCGTGCCAGAGCCCGGCATCTACGCCATGCTGGTCGCGGGCCTGGGCGCGCTGGCCTTCGTCGGGCGACGCCGCA
Source organism: Rhizobacter sp. (assembly GCA_036402415.1). Taxonomy (GTDB): domain Bacteria; phylum Pseudomonadota; class Gammaproteobacteria; order Burkholderiales; family Burkholderiaceae_C; genus Rhizobacter. The sequence goes on from DASWSY010000472.1 coordinate 1,583, forward strand.
AGCT
>DASWSY010000473.1:0-12325 GCA_036402415.1 Rhizobacter sp.
AGTTTCCGGGTTGTCGAGCCAGTGCCGCGCCATCTCGCTGCGCACGACGGTCGGTGCCACGCCGTTCACCGTGATGCCGTGCTCGGCCAGTTCCATCGCATGCTGTTTCACCAGCATCACGAGGGCGCCCTTGGTGGCGCAATAGGCCGAGTAGCCGCGCTTGCGCAGGCCGAGCTGCGAGCGCACCGACAGCATGTGCACCTGTCGCCCTGCCATACGGCCTGCAGCGACGCCCGCGACCTGGTGCTTCGCCACCGCTTGGGCCAGGAACATCGCCGCCTTGAGGTTGACCTGCACCACCTCGTCGAAGGCTTCTTCGGTCACGTCGGCGAGTTTTTCTTCGCGTTGGATGCCCACGCAGTTGACGAGCACATCGAGTGCGCCGAAGTGCTGGGCGACGGTGTCGACCGACTTGCGGATGTCCTCGACCGAGTGCGCGTCCATCGCCAGGCCGAAGGCGTCGAGGCCGGCGTCGCGCATCGTGGCGGCGAGGGCCTGTGCCTTGTCAGCGCTGCGGCCCGAGACCGCGACTTTCGCGCCGGCCAGGGCCAGGCCCCAGGCCACGGCTTCGCCGATGCCGCCGTAGCCGCCCGGCACATAGGCCACGCGGCCCTTCAGGTCGAAGAGGCCGGTGAGGGAGTGGGTGAGGGTCGTGTCCATCGGTCAGTCCATCAACAAGCCGCCATTGAGATCGAGGATCTCGCCGGTGATGAAGCCGGCAAGCGGCGAGGCGAGGAAACGCACCGCATGGGCGAACTCCTCGGGCTCGCAGAAGCGGCCGACCGGGATCTGCTTCAGGAGCTCCTGGCGCTGCGCCTCGGTGAGCTGCTCGGTGATCATGGGCGTCTTCACATACGCGGGGGCGATGCCGTTGGCCGTCACGCCGAAGGGCGCGAGTTCGCGCGCCAGCGAGAAGGTCAGCGCGCTCATCGCGCCCTTGCTCACCGAGTAGGCGGTGCCGGCCGTGAGGCCGCCGGTCTTTGCCGCGAGCGAACTCGTGTTGATGATGCGGCCGAAGCGGCGGCTCTTCATGCCCGGCACCACCGCCTGCGCCCAGTACATCGCGCCGTCGAGGTTGGCGCCGAGCACACGGCGCCATTCGCTGTCGCTCGTCGCTTCGATCTTGTTGTTCGACAGGATGCCGGCGTTGTTGACCAGGATGTCGATGCCGCCCAGGCGCTGCTCCACCAGCGCATGCGTGGCCCGCACGGCGGCGATGTCGCTGATGTCGCAGGGTGCCGCCAGCACCGCACCGCCATAGGTGGCGACGAGCGGGGCGAGCGAGGCTTCGTTGACGTCGACGAGCGCCACGCGGCAGCCGTCTTCGATGAGGGCCGCGACCACCGCCCGGCCCATGGTGCCGCCCGCGCCGGTGACGAGGGCGACCTTGTTGCGAAGGGGAAGAGGTGTCATGTGTCGAGCACGCTTTTCTTGCCGAAGAGACCGCGCGAGCGGAAGGTGACCACCGCGATGAAGAGCAGGTACATGGACATCAGCGACCACTCCGACGCGTACGCGCCGGTGACGCCCACCACCAGGCCCACCAGCAGGCCCGCGATGACCGCGCCCCACAGCGAGCCCACGCCGCCCAGCACGATGATGAGGAAGGCCGGCACCACCGCGTCGACGCCCACGTGCGGGCGGATGCCCCAGATGGGCGCCATCACGACGCCGGCAATCGCGGCCAGCGCCACGCCGAGCGCGAACACCGCCGAGCGCAGGCGCCCGAGGTGGATGCCCAGCGCCCGCACCATCTCGCTGTCGTGCGCGCCCGCCTTGATGATGGCGCCGTAAGGCGTCTTCTCCAGGAAGAGCCACAGCGCGAAGATCGCGATGATCGCGAAGGCGCTGGCGAACACCCGGTAGCGCGAGTAGACGATGTCGCCCATCAGGAAGGCGCCCGAGATCGCCTGCGGCAGCGGCATCTGCTGCTCGTTGGAACCCCAGGTCAGGCGGATGAGTTCTTCAATGACGAGCGCCGCGCCGAAGGTGAGCAGCAAGCCGTAGAGCGGGTCGCGCCCGTAGGTGCGGCGCAGGCACAGCTCCAGCAGCAGGCCGAAGAGGCCGACGAGGATGGGCGCGAAGAAGAGCGCGATGGCGTAGCGTGTGCCGAGCGGCAGGCTCATGTACGCGGCCTGCAGCTCCGGGAACCAGCCGAGCTTCGGCGCCAGCAGGAAGAGCGCGGCGTACATGCCCAGCGCAAACAGCGAACCGTGCGCGAGGTTGATGGTCTCCATCACGCCGACGATGAGCATGAAGCCGAGCGCGATGAGGGCGAACAGCAGCCCGAGCGAGATGCCGTTGATGAGGTGGGGAACGAGTTCCATGTGGGTCAGGGCTCGAAGGACGGTGTGGCGGCGTAGGGCTCGAGCGCGCACTGCTGCGAGCTCGCGCGGTCTTCCACCTCCTGCGGGCGCAGGCGGCCGAGGATGCGGAAGAGGTCGTCGGGGCTGCGCGGGCGGTCGTTGTGCGCGGCCATGTAGATGGTCTGCTGCAGTTGATGGGTGTGGGGGTTCATGTAGGCGTCGAAGTGCTGCATGCGCTCGACGGCGGGCACACGCAGCGTTTCCAGGTCCTTGATGAGCTTCAGGTTGTTCGTGGTGCCGGTGCGCTCGATGGCGCGCAGCAGCTCGCGCGTGGCCATGTAGCCGTTGTAGAAGACGTTGCCGGGCACCTTGATGCGGTAGCCGCTCAGGTGGCGCTGGTAGCGCTCGACGAACTCCGGCACGCCGGCCAGGCCGAGGCCCCAGTACCAGGTGGTGCCGAAGATGCCGAACAGCGCCTCGGCGCCGAGGCCGTACACGTCGGGCCAGTCCTGCTGGTTGTTGATCCAGCCGAAGCCGCGGTCCATGCGGCTCTCGCGCACCTGCTGGCGCAAGGCCTTGAGGTCGTCGCCGCCGACGGCGGTGGCGATCACGCCGGGGTTGATCTTGCGGATGCGCTCCAGCACCGGCCTGAAGTCGCGTTCGTTCTGCGCGACCTTCAGCTCCTCGATGATGCGGCCGCCGTTGGCTTCGACGATGCTGCGGATGCCGCGCGCGGTGTTGTGGCCCCAGGTGTAGTCGCTCGTGACGAGCACCCAGTCGCGGCCGAAGCCGGTCATCGCACCGCGCACCACCGAGGTCGAGAAGTTGGTGCCGTTGCCGTCCCACACGAACTTGACGCGGTGGCAGTCCTTCCCGGCTTCGGTGGGCGAGCTGCTGTTGGTGTTGAAGTAGAGGCAGCCGTGTTGTTGCGCCACCTTCGACATCGCCGCCGCCACGCCCGAGTGGACGGCACCGATCAGGAAGCCGACCTCCTGCTTGACGATCATCTGCTCGGCCACGCCGGTGGCGATGGCGGGGTCGCCGGCCGTGTCGGTGTGCACCGTCTCGATCCGGCGGCCCAGCACGCCGCCGCGGGCGTTGGCCTCGGCGATCGCCATCAGCATGCCGCGCTGCTCGTCCTGGCCGCTTGCGGCATACGGCCCGGTGTCGTCGGTGGCCAGGCCGATGCGCAGCGGCTTCTTCACCTTGGCCTGGGCCCAGGCGTGATGCACCGCCCAGGGCCCGGCGAAGCCGGCTGCCACGGCCGCCGCGCCGCGGATCAGGCGGCGCCGGCTCGGCATCGAGGGCACGAGTGCCACGTTCAGCTCACTGCTGGTAGCTGGGGGTCGCGTCGTAGGACTCGAGCTTGCAGGTCTTGCTCGCGTCCTGGTCCTGCACGTCCTTCGGGTCGGCCCAGGTGAGGATCTTGAAGATGTCGTCGCGCTCGGCCGGGGCGTCGTTGTAGCTGGCCATGTAGATGGTCTGCTGGCACTGGTGCGTCACCGGGTCGATCCAGGCGTCGTAGTGCTGCAGGCGGTCGCGTGCACTCATCTTTCGGCCTTCGAGCTTCTTGATGACGGCGATGTTGTTGGTGGTGCCCGCCTCTTCCACGCAGCGCAGCAACTCGCGCGTCGCCATGTAGCTGTTGTGGTAGACGTTGCCCGGCACCTTGATCGCCATGCCGGGGTACTGCTTCTGGTAGGCGGCGACGAACTCCTTCACGCCCGGCAGGTCGAGCCGGTAGTACCAGCTGGTGCCGAACACGCCGAAGATCGCCTCCGGCCCGAGGCCGTAGACATCGGGCCAGTCCTGCTGGTTGTTGATCCAGGCCATGCTCTTGTGCAGGTTGAGCTGCACGACCTGCTGGCGCAGCGACTTGATGTCGTCGCCGCCGATGGCGGTGGCCACCGCGTTGGGCTTGAGCTGCTGCAGCTTCAAGAGGTAGGACGAGAAGTCGCGCGTGTTCTGCGGCACGAAGAGCTCTTCGACGATCTTGCCGCCGTTGGCCTCGACGATCGCGCGTGTGGCGGCCGAGGTGTTGCGGCCCCAGACGTAGTCGTTGGTCAGGAGCACCCAGTTCTTGCCGTTCACCTTGATCGCGTTCTTCACGATCGCGTGGGCGAAGTTGGTGCCGTTGCCGTCCCACACGAACTTCACGCGGTGGCAGTCCTTGCCGGCCTCGGTGGGCGAGCTGGAGTTGGTGTTGAGGAAGATGCAGCCGTATTTCTGCGCCACCTGAGAAATGGCGTTCGCCACGCCCGAGTGCAGCGCACCGACCATGAAGGCCACCTCGTTGCGGGTGATCATGCGCTCGGCGATGCGCGAGCCGCTGGCGGGCGTGGTCTCGGTGTCCATGTGCAGCGCTTCGATGCGCCGGCCGAGCACGCCGCCTTTGTCGTTGAACTCCTTGATGGCCATCATCGCGCCCAGGCGCTCCTCGCCGCCGCTCGCGCCGTACATGCCCGAGGCGTCCATCGTCAGGCCGATGGTGAGTGGCTTGGCGCTCGCCGCCTGGGCCCACACGCGGTTGTGTGCCCAGGGGCCGAAGAAGGGGGCGGTGCCGGCGAGTGCGAGCAGGCTGCGCCGCATCGGCTGCGCGACTTGCGCGGGCTCGGCCGGTCGCACGATGTCGCTGGGGGTCTTGTCGTCGCTCATGTCTTGTCTCCTGTGGGGATCGCCTCTGTGTGGGCGGCGGTTGGGAATCAACGGGGAACGAACTTCACGTCGGACAGCTTCTCCTGCACCTCCAGCAGCGAGGCGATGAACTTGTCGCCGTAGCCGAGGTTGGCGGCCTGCACGAAGGTCTGGTGCGCGGCCTCGGCCATGAAGCTCACGGTGGGCAGCGTCTCGGTGAGGTGGGTGTAGTAGCGCAGGTCCTTCTGCGCATTGCCGATGGCGAACTTGAGGCCCGTCAGGTCGCCCTGCAGTGCCTTGCCGACCATCATCTGGAAGATGCCGGAGTTCACGCCGCCGGCCGACACCACGTCGAACACCTTCTGCAGCGAGAGCCCCGCCTTGGCGGCGGCGGCCATCGCTTCGGCGATGGAGGCGGCCATGCTCATGGCGAGCATGTTGTTGACGAGCTTGAGCACGTGCCCGTGGCCGGGCGGGCCGACGTGGATGATGTTTTCGCAGAAGGCGGCGAACACCGGGCGCAGCGCCTCGAAGTCGGCGTCGGCCGCGCCCACCATGGTGTTGAGGCGGCCCTCTTCGGCCTCCTTCGGCGTGCGGGCGAGCGGGGCGTCGATGAACTTCGTGCCCTTCGCGGCGAAGTCGTTGCGGATGCGCGTCGACGAGGCGGGCTCGGCGGTCGAGGTGTCGATGACGACGAGACCCGGGCGGGCGGCCGCCAGCAGGCCGTCCGGGCCGTAGACGATCTCTTCCACCTGCGGCGAGCCGGTCACGCAGAGGATCACGACGTCGGCCTGGGCGAGTGCGGCGCGGGTGTCGACCTCGACCGCCCCCGCGTCGAGCAGGTCCTGCAGCGTGGCGCGGCTGCGGTGTGCCTTGAAGCGCAGCGCGTGGCCCTTCTTCAGGAGGTTCTTCGCGATGCCGTGGCCCATCATGCCGAGGCCGATGAAACCGATGGAGGGAAGGGGCGTGCTCATGCGGTGCTCCGGACGGGTTGGGATTCGTGGCGGGCCTGGCACCACAGCCCGATCAGGCGGTGGTAGCGCTCGGCGACTTGGGTGACGACGCCGTTGTCGTCGAGCTGCCCGGCGAACCAGGCCGACGCGGCGTCGGCAAAGAGAGAGCGGCCGACGGCGAAGCCTTTGCACAGCGGCTGGCCTGCGGCCGCGCGGAACCCTTGCGCCAGGTGGTCGACGCTCGCCTCCAGGCCGAGCAGCAGCACGCCGCGGCAGTGCGGGTCGTGTGCGGTGATGGCGGCGTTGAGGTGCGTCCACTCGGCGGGGTCGAGCGGTGGCGGCAGCTTCCACCAGTCGGGGCGCACGCCGGTCTCGTAGATCTGGCGCATGGCGCGGGCGAGCGTGTCGTCGCCACAGCGCGAGCCGCGCGGCGGGATCACCTCCACCAGCAGTTCGTGCTCGGTGGCGAGGCAGGCGCCGGCCAGCGAGACCAGGGTCTCGAGCTGCTCGTCGCGCAGCGCGCGGTCGTCGTCGGGGTGGTAGGACACCAGGCACTTCACCACCTGCTCGCCCGGCCAGGTGCGCAGCGCGAGGCCCACGTTGTCGCCGTCTTCGAAGCGCAGCGGGCGCGAGCCGGGCCGCTCGACCGGGCGGCCCACCCACCAGCCGGCACCGGTGACGAGCGGCAGCACCGTCTCGCCGTGGCGGCCGTCGATGATGACGCCGGGCTGCGGGAAGGGCTGGCCCGGCGCGGCCTCGCGCCGGGCCGCCGCATACCCCTGCTGCGCCGCCCGGGCCACCAGGTGCTTGAAGTCGGCGATGCGCGCGGGCGCCGCGCCGTGGCGGGCGGCCAGCTCTTCCAGTTGCGCGCGGTGGTCGAAGGCCAGCACCGCGAGCGAGGACCACGCGCGGGTGCGCGTGGTGGCGTGGTGCAGGTGCGTGAGCACGCGGTCTTCGCGCAGCCGCTGCGTGGGCGAGCCGTGGGTGATGAAGTGCTGCAGCTCTTCCCAGCTCGCCATCGCCGGCGCACAGCCGTGGCGCGAGACGACGATCGCGCCGCAGGCATTGGCATAGCGCAGCGCCTGCGCGATCGGCTCGCGCCGCACCCAGCCGCGCAGCAGTCCGGCCATGAAGGCATCACCCGCGCCGAGCACGTTGAACACCTCGACCGGAAAGCCCGGGCCGACCACCCCCTCTTCGATCGACGCGGGAATGGCATCTTCGAACGCCACGCAGCCCATCGGGCCGCGCTTCATCACGATCAGCGCCGTGCTCAGCTCCCGGATGCGGCGCAGTGCCGTCAGGCTGTCGTCGCTGCCCCCGGCGATGTGCACTTCTTCTTCGGTGCCGACGATCAGGTCGCACAGCGGCAGCACCTTCTGCAGGTGCGCGCTGACCGCGTCGGACGCAACGTAGCGCTGCTCGCCCAGACCCGGCGTGGTCAGGCCCCACAGCACCGGGCGGTAGTCGATGTCGAGCACCACGCGCGTGCCGGCGGCGCGTGCAGCCTGCATGGCGGTGAGGCAGGCGTCGTAGGTCTGGGGCTGCGACAGATGGGTGCCCGAGATCAGCAGCGCGTCGGCCGAGGCGACGAAGCCCGGGTCGACGTCGGCCGGCGAGAGCGCCATGTCGGCGCACTGCTCGCGGTAGAAGACGAGCGGGAAGGTGTCGCGGTCGCGGATGCCGAGGAACACGAGGGCGGTCAGGCGGCGCGGGTCGGTGCGCACCTGCGACACGTCGACCCCCTCGGCCGCGAGCGCCTCGCGCACGAAGCGGCCGTTGTGCTCGTCGCCCACGCGGGTGAGCATCGCCGCCTTCAGCCCCAGGCGCGACGCGCCCACCGAGGTGTTGGCCGGCGAGCCGCCCAGGTACTTGGCGAAGGTCTGCACGTCTTCGAGGCGGCCGCCGAGCTGCTCGCCGTAGAGGTCGACCGCGGCGCGGCCCATGCAGATCAGTTCCAGCGGACGGGGGGTGTGATTCGCAGGCATCAACGGGCTCCGTTCGACTTGGCCGGTTTGCGCTTGGCGGTGCTGCCGTTGCCCTTGCCATTGCCGCCACCGGCGGCCTCGCTCAAGGCATGGCCGGTGCTCACCACCAGGGCTTGCGCCAGGCACAGCGGCGCCACCAGCGAGCGGAAGGCGCGCTCGGCGCCCACGCTCAGCTCGAAGCACACACGGGCCGAGGGCTTGAGCGGCGAGAGTGCGCTGTCGGTGATGGCGATCACCGGCACCTTGCGTGCGTGGGCCGCGGCCGCGGCCTCCACCACTTCCTGCGAGTAGCTGTGGAAGCTCGCCACCAGCAGCACGTCGTCGGGTTCGATGTTGGCAAGCGAGTTGGCAAGCATGCCGCCCACGCCGTCGAGCAGGTAGGTCTTGAGTTCGAGCTGGCTCAGCGCGTAGGCCAGGTACGACGCGACCGGGAACGCACGCCGCTGCGCCAGCACGTGCACGCGGCTCGCGCCGACGATGAGCTTCGCCGCGCGTGCGAGCTCGGCCTCGGCGACGTTCTCCTCCAGGTAGCCGAGCTCGGCCACCGCCTCGCCCACGAACTGGTGCAGCACGCCGCTGCCGCGCGGCTGCCCGCCCTGGCGCAACTGGTCGATGCGCTCGCGGTAGCTGGCCGAGCGGGCGACGAGGTGCTCGCGGAAGACCTGCTGCATCTCGGAGAAGCCGCCGAACTCCAGCGCATTGGCGAAGCGGATCAGGGCCGAGGGGTTCACGCCCGCCGCGTCGGCCACCGCGGCCACGGTGCCGAGGGCGAGTTCGTTGGGCTTGTCGAGGGCGAAGCGCGCGATGAGCTGGAGCTGCTTGGGAAGGCCGGGGTAGGCGCGGGAGATCGCTTCTTTCAGCTCGTCGTAATGGAGGGCTGCGGGCATGGGGTCTTGGGCTGGGACTAGAACAAACGCTTAGAACAAACGTTCTTGCATGAACAAAGAATAGAACATACATTCCATCCTGTCCAGCGTTTGTTTTAAAGCCGCCGCCGAATGACCCCCACCGACCGCCCTGCCCCCCTCGTCACCGCACCGATGGTGTTCACCGTGGCCGTGCTCGCCAGCACGCCGCTGTGGCTCACCCAGGTGGGCCTCTATCAGTATCTTGCGCTCGAAATCATGATCTGGATGATGTTCGCGCTGGGCCACAACCTCCTGCTCGGCCAGGGGGGCTTGCCCTCGTTCGGCCACGGCGCCTACTTCGGCGTCGGCGCCTATGCCTTCGGCCTGCTGCAGCAGCGTGCCGATGCGGGCCTGCTCGCCGGCCTGGCCGGCGCGGTGCTCGTGGCGGCGCTGGCCGGCATGCTGGTCGCGGCCTTCATCTCGCACAAGCGCGGCATCTACTACGCGCTGCTCACCATCGCCTTCGGGCAGGTGGCGTGGTTCGCGGCGATCAAGCTGCATGGCGTGACCGGTGGCGAAGACGGGCTGCTCAACATCAAGCGGCCGCCGCTCGAGCTCTTCGGCTGGTCGGTCGACCTGCGCAGCAACGAGGCCTTCTTCTATTTCGCGCTGGTGCTCTTTGCGTTGGTGCTCGTGGCGCTGTGGCGGCTCAAGCATTCGCCCTTCGGGCGTGTGCTGCATGCGATCAAGCAGAACGAGATGCGCGCTGCCTTCGTCGGCCACGCGGTGTGGCGCCACAAGTGGCTGGCCTTCGTGCTGTCGAGCTGCGTGGCGGGCCTGGCGGGCGCGCTCTTCGCGATGGCGCAGCAGTCGGCCTACCCCAACGTGATGAGCCTGCACAACTCGGGCTTCGTGGTGATGATGGTGCTGATCGGCGGTGGCCTCGTGAGCTTCTGGGGACCGGTGATCGGCGCGCTCGTCTTCATCCTCGCGCGGGACCTGCTCGGTGCCTACACCGAGACCTGGCTGCTCTGGTATGGCCTCGTCTTCATGCTGATGGTGCTGTTCCAGCCCGAAGGGGTGGCCGGCGCCTGGCAACGCTGGCGCGCGAAGCTGGCGAAGCATCCGCCGCCGGCCCCGGCCGTGGCCGCACAACCGAAGGAGGCCTGAGCATGGCGCTCTTCGAAGCCTCTCAGCTGCACAAGCGCTTCGGCGACCAGGTGGTGCTGGAGAACATCTCGCTCGCGTTCGAGGAGGGCCGGCTGCACGGCATCATGGGCCCCAACGGTGCCGGCAAGACGACCTGCTTCCACGTGCTCACCGGGCGCCACAAGCCCGACCGTGGCACGGTGACGTTCGCGGGTGTCGACATCACCGGCCAGTCGCCCCGCGAGATCGCCTCGCGCGGGGCGTCGCGCTCGTTCCAGATCATGAACCTCTTCGACGAGGAGACGGCGCTCGGCAACGTGCTGATCGCCTTGCCCAAGGTGCGCCGCACGAGCCTCAACCTCTGGCGCGACCTCGGCCGCGACAGCGCGCTGCAGGGCGAAGCGGCCGAGATCCTGTCGCGCGTGGGCCTGGCCGGCAAGGAGAAGGTGGCGGCGAAAAGCCTCTCCTACGGCGAACGGCGTGCGCTCGAGATCGGCGTGGCACTCGCCACCCGGCCGCGCCTGCTCTTCCTCGACGAACCCACCGCCGGCCTGGGCAGCGAAGGCACGGCGCGGCTCGCCGACCTGGTGGCCGAACTCAAGCGCCAGCTCACGCTGGTCGTCATCGAACACGACATGAACTTCCTCTTCCGTCTGGCCGACCGCATCTCGGTCATCCACTGGGGCCAGGTGATCGCCGAGGGCACGCCCCACGCGTTGCGCGAGAACCCGTGGGTGCAGCGCTCGGGCCTGGGAGCGGCGGCATGAGCGCGGTCCTGAAGCCGTCGATGGCGGACGAGGCGCGCCTGGCGATCGACAACATCGAGACCTTCTACGGCGAGACGCAGGCGCTCTTTGGCGTGTCGCTGCAGGTGATGCCCGGCGAGGTGGTGGCGCTGCTCGGGCCCAACGGCGCGGGCAAGACCACCACGCTGCGCTCCATCCTCGGCCTCACCCCAGCCCGCAAGGGCCGCATCACCTTCGACGGCCACGACGTGACGCGCCGCCCCACCCACGAGATCGCCGCCCAGGGCATCGGCTGGGTGCCCGACGACCGGCGCATCTTCCCGACACTCAGCGTGGCGCGCAACCTCGCCATCGCGCGCAAGAAGACCCGCTTCCGCGCCTGGACCGAGAAGGAGTGCTTCGAGATCTTCAGCGCGCTCGAATACCTGATGGCGCGCGAGTGCGAGAACCTGTCGGGCGGCGAGATGCAGATGGTCGCGATCTCGCGTGCGCTGCTGGGTGCGCCCGGCCTCGTGCTCTTTGACGAGCCGAGCCAGGGCCTCGCGCCCAAGGTGGTACAGGACGTGATGTCGACCGTGCTGCGCCTCAAGCGCGAGGGCGTGTCGGTGCTGCTCGTCGAGCAGAACGTGGCCTGTGCGCTGGGCGTGGCCGACCGTGTGATCGTGTTGAAGCAAGGCCGCGTCGTGCACGACGGCCCTGCCGATGAACTGCGTGACGACGCAGGCCTGCAACGCCGACTGCTGGGGATCTGAACCGTGAACGCGACCAACACACCGCTGCTGCGCGTCGAGGGCCTGGTCAAGCGCTACACGCGCGGCTGGCCGCAGCGCGAGACCACCTTCGCCCTCGAAGCCGACTTCGAGATCGCGGGCCCCGGCATCGTCGGCGTGATGGGCGCCAACGGCGCCGGCAAGACCACGATGTTCGAGCTGATCACCGGCGGCAACCTGCCGAGCGCCGGCCGTGTGCTGGTGGCCGGGCAGGACATCCACCGCGTGCGCTATCGCGAGCGCGACCGCCTGGCCCTGCACTACCACCAGAGCTACCAGGTGCGCTCGTTCACCCGCAACCGGCCCAACGTCATGCTCGAACATTCGGCCAGCGCACGCGCCCAGGTGCACCTCTTCGACGAGCCGCAGTTCAACACGCAGGACGGCTACATCGGCTTCATGCTCGACTTCTTCCGCCACCTGCGCAGCGAGGGCAAGCTCGTCTTCCTCTGCCTGCACCCGCAGGAGGCGGTGCACCTGGACATCCTGAACGAGGTCTGCGAGCGCTATCTCTTCGTGCACAAGGACGCGACACGCACCAGCCGCATCCTGCAGGCCGACACGCTTCACGAACTGGCGCGCGATGCGCGGGTGCGGGCCTATCTGGGCCGGCTGGCGCCGGATGTGGCCGCCGCCTGAGCGGCCCGGGGGTCAGCGCCCCTGCATGCGCAGCAGGATCTGGCCGGTCTCGTTGCCCTCTTCGCGCCCGTCAGGGTAGCGTCGCAGGTAGTCGAAGGCCTTGCTCGGAGAGCCCGTGACCTCCTGCCCGGCATGCAGTGTGGGCACGTCGACCGGCTCGTTCTTGAGCAGCGCGCGGATCGTGTCGCCTTCCCAACTCAGGACCTCCACCCACATCCATTCGTGGGTGCCGGAGGTGGTGGGGAACGGCAGCTTGAGCAGGATGTATTCGCCGGGCTGCAGGCCTTTGCTA
>DASWSY010000474.1:0-14321 GCA_036402415.1 Rhizobacter sp.
TCTGCTTCACCACCGGCCGCGGCTCGACGTACGGCTGCAAGCCCACGCCCTCGCTCAAGCTCGCCACCAACAACACGCTCTTCCGTCGCATGAGCCTCGACATGGACTTCAACTGCGGCGAGATCGTGGAAGGCCGCCAGACGGTGGCCGAAGCAGGTGCGGCGCTTTTCAAGCTGATGCTGGCCACGGCCTCGGGGCAGGCCACCTGCAGCGAGCAGCACGGCATGGGCGACAACGAGTTCGTGCCGTGGCAGCTGGGGGCGGTGATGTGAGCGACCTGCTTCGTGCGAACCCAGCGTGGCCGCAGGTCCTCACCCCAGCGCCCACCCCATCGCCTCGCGCGGCACGATCGCGCCCGGGTGCTGGATCACGGTGGCGGCCAGCCGGTTGCCCCACGCGGCAGCCGCTTCGGCCGACTCGCCCATGAGCCTCTTCGCCAGGTAGCCCGCCGCAAACGAATCGCCCGCCGCGGTGGTGTCGACCACGCGCGCCACCGCCTGCACCGGCACCTCGACCGGCGCCTGGCCGGCCAGGCGCACGAGCGTGGGCCGTGCGCCGCGCTTGACCACCACCTCGGGGCAGGGCAGCGCGAGCGTGTGCTGCTCGGCCCGCTCGTCGGACGGCAGCCCCTGCACGGCCCGCTCGTCGTCGAGCGTCACGAGCGCGATGTCGGCCATCGCGTAGAGCTGCGCGAACGCCGACTGCGCAGCTTCGCGGCCGGCCCACAGGCGCGGCCGGTAGTTGTTGTCGAACACGATGCGCGTACCACGCGAGCGCAAGTCCTGCAGCAGCGTGCGCAGCCGCGGCGGCAGCTCGGGGCCCATGATCGCGAGGCTGATGCCGCTCAGGTAGAGCACGTCGATTTCGTGCGCCTGCTGCTCCAGCGGCGAGGGCTCGCCTTCGAAATAGGCACGCGCCGCGCTGCGCTCGCGCCAGTAGCTGAAGTGGCGTTCGCCGTTGGCCTCGGTGCGGATCGCGTAGAGGCCGGTGCTGCGCTCGGGCACGCTGCGCACGAGCGACTCGCCGATGCCTTCATCGCGCCACGCCTCGAAGAGCCGCGGCGCGAAGAGGTCGCCGCCCACGCCGGTGGCGCAGTCGATGCGCAGCTCGGCGCCCGAGGTGAGCCGGCGCAGGTAGACGGCGGTGTTGTAGGTGTCGCCGGCGATGCCCTGCGCCAGCAGCCCGGGCGTGGCCAGTTCCCGCAGCTCGACCATGCACTCGCCCAGGCAGGCCACGCGCAACGGTCGTTCGCGTCTCGTGGTGTTCATGCTCACGCTCCGGAATGCCAGTTCGAGGCGAAGCGCAGCTCCGCGTTCTTCATGTGGCGGCGCATCGCCTCGCGCGCGGTGGGCCCGTCACGCGAGACGATGGCATCGAGCAGCTCGGCGTGCTCGTGCACGGCCTGCTGCCAGATCTCGGCGCTGGAGAAATGCGATTCGAACTGCAGGTAGAGCGGGCCGCGCCGCATGTCCCACAACTGGCGGGTGAGCATTGCCAGGGCGCTGTTGCCGCTGGCGTCGGCGATGGCCTCGTGGAAGCGCTGGTCGGCGTCGAGGGTGGCCGCGTTGTGCATCGGTTCGGCGCGCATGTCGTCGAGCGCCTGTTTCATGGCCGTGAGCTGCGCGGGGCTCGCGTGCGTGGCCGCGAGCTCGGCACATTCCGACTCGACGACCCAGCGTGCGCGGATGAGGTCGAACGGGCCGGGCACCGGTGCCTGCAGGTCGACGCCGGTGTGGCGCCGCGCCTGCAGCACGAAGACGCCAGCACCTCCTCGCACCTCGACCACGCCTTCGACCTCCAGCGCGATCAGGGCCTCGCGCACCGAGGGCCGGCTCACGCCCAGCCGGGCCGCGAGCTCGCGCTCCGCGGGCAGCCGTGTGCCGGGCGGGTATTCGCCGCCCACGATCATCTGCATGAGCTGGTCGGCGATCTGGCGGTAGAGGCGGCGGTGGTCGGGAGAGGTCGCGGTCATGGCGAATGCGGTCTGACCAATCTTAGCGTCGCCTTCACGTTCATTGGCAAGTCTTCTTGCAAATTGGTCAGACCACGGTTCAAATCGCAGGCTGCTTCCCACGGACCGTTCCGATGAATGCAACCCCTTCCGGCCGCCTGCAAGGCAAGACGGCCCTCGTCACCGCCGCCGGCCAGGGCATCGGGCGGGCCACGGCCGAAGCCTTCGTGCGCGAGGGTGCGCGCGTGATCGCCGCCGACATCAACGCCGAGCTGCTGGCCACGCTTGCACGCGACACCGGCTGCGAGACGCGCCGGCTCGACGTCACCGACGCGGCGGCCGTGCGCGACACCGTGGGCGCGCTCGGGCCGCTGCAGGTGCTCTTCAACGGCGCGGGCCACGTGCACGCCGGCACGATCCTCGAATGCGAGGACACCGACTGGGACTTCTCGTTCGAGCTCAACGTGCGCTCCATGTACCGCGTGATCCGCGCCGCGCTGCCCGGCATGCTGGCGCAGGGTGGCGGGTCCATCGTCAACATGGCCTCGATCGCCGGCCTCAAGGGCGTGCCCAACCGCTTCGCCTACAGCACCACCAAGGCGGCGGTGGTCGGCCTCACGAAGTCGGTCGCGGCCGACTTCGTGGGCCGCGGCATCCGCTGCAACGCCATCTGCCCCGGCACGGTGCAGTCGCCCTCGCTGCGCGAACGCATCGTCGCCCAGGCCCGGGCGAGCGGGCAGAGCGTCGAGCAGGTCGAGGCCGCCTTCGTCGCGCGCCAGCCCATCGGCCGCATCGGCCGCCCCGAAGAGATCGCCGCGCTGGCGGTCTACCTCGCGAGCAACGAGTCTTGCTTCACCACCGGCACCGCCCACATCATCGACGGCGGCTGGTCCAACTGATGCCCTCGAACCCGACCCCGAACCCGAGACCCCACGAATGAAGCTCATGCGACATGGCGCCAAGGGCGCCGAACGGCCCGCCCTCGTCGACGACCAGGGCCAGGTGCGCGATCTCTCGGGCGTGCTGCCCGACATCACCGCCGAGACCCTCACGCCCGCCGGCCTGCAGCGCCTGCGCGAGCTCGACGTGTCGAGCCTGCCGGTGGTGGCCTCGCCCGGGCGCATCGCACCGCCCTGGCGCGGCATGGGCAAGTTCATCTGCGTGGGCCTCAACTACGCCGACCACGCGGCCGAGTCGGGCGTGCCGGTGCCGGCCGAGCCGGTGCTCTTCATGAAGCCCACGAGCGCGCTCATCGGCTGCAACGACGCGGTGGTGCTGCCGCAGGGCTCGCAGAAGAGCGACTGGGAGGTGGAGCTGGGTGTCGTGATCGGCACCCGGGCGCGCTATGTCAGCGAGGCCGACGCACTGCGGCACGTGGCCGGCTACTGCGTGGTGAACGACGTTTCCGAGCGCGAGTACCAGCTCGAACGCGGCGGCACCTGGGACAAGGGCAAGGGCTGCGACACCTTCGGCCCGGTCGGCCCGTGGATGGTGAGCGCCGACGAAGTGCCGGACCCGCAGCGACTGGCCATGTGGCTCGACGTCAACGGCCAGCGCTTCCAGAACGGCAGCACCGCGACGATGGTGTTCGGCGTGGCCCACCTCGTGAGCTACATCAGCCGCTTCATGACGCTCTACCCCGGCGACCTGATCAGCACCGGCACGCCGCCCGGCGTGGGCATGGGGCAAAAGCCGCAGCGCTTCCTCAAGCCCGGCGACGAGATGCGGCTGGGCATCGAGGGCCTGGGGGCGCAGCAGCAGCGCGTGCACGCCTGGGATCCGGCCCTGATCGACGGCTGAACCGGTTGGTCGCCCGCGCCGCGCTTGCAGGAAGCTTGATCAGCGCCGCTGCGGCGGCGCCTCCAGCGTGCCGAGCCAGTCGCAGCGCAAGTACCCGCGCCGGTGCAGGGCCCGACGCAGCGCGACGTAGAGGCTCGGCGCGAGAAAGAGCGCCGCGCAGCCGAGCGCCATGCCCGGCCACCAGAGGATCAGCGCGGCGGGTTCGCCCATCCACCCGAACATCCAGGCGGTGAGCACGCCATCCCAGGCGTGGTATTCGAGCGGGTTCTCGGGTTTGTGGGCCACCTGCCAAAGCTTGATGGCCTGGAGCTGCTGCAGGGTCATGGCGCGTTCTCCCGGCAGGGAACATGGCGCTCAGCGTAGGCCCGTCGCCGCTGCTTGAAAACCCCAAGAGCAAGGGCGAAGCAGGTTTTTTTCGAGCGCGGCTCAGGCGAGCAGTGCGAGCTGCTCCGACAGGGACTTCTCGCCGAAGAGCCACTGCCCCGGCAGCAGGCGCATGCCCTGCTCGCTGGGCCACACGAGCGCCGGCACGCCGTGCATGCCGACCGACTTCATCACCTTCCGCGCGCGGGCGATGCGTTTGTCGGTCAGGGCGGGCAGCGTGGGCTGGGCCAGGCGCCGCTCCCAGGCGCCAGCCTCGTCGCCGAGCGAGGCGGCGAGGGCCTGGGCGATGACGCTGCGGTCGCTGATGTCGCGCCCGGCAACGAAACGCTCGCGCTGCAAGGCATGCAGCGCGTCGAGCTCGCGGCGCACGTTCCACTGCGACACGGCGGTGAGTGCTTGCGTGGCGGGCGTGCTGTCGAAAGGCATGTCGCGGTTGCCCAGCACCTTGCGTCGGTAGACCTCGCTGAATCGCTGGCCGCTCATCGAGGCGATGCGCGCATCGGCCTGTTCGATGTGGCGCGCCATCTCGGTGTCCAGGCGCTTGTCGGGCGTGCCGGCGAACAGGCCGCTGGGCACCGGCTCGACGATGCAACTCCCCAGATCCGCCAGCCCGTGGATGGCGGGCATGGCGCCGTAGCACCAGCCGCACAGCGGGTCGTAGAGGTAGATCAGGTGGTCGATCGCCATCCGGCGAGTATGCGACAGCACGCCGTCGCCGCGGTCCGCGTGTCAGTACGCCGCGGTGAAGCGGCGCCTCACGTGGCGCGGCGTTTCGAGCTCGTCGACGATCGCCACCGCCAGGTCGGCCACCGAGATGCCGGCGGGCTGGCCGTTCGCGTCGAGCAGCACGTCGTCGCCGCCGAGCCGGAAGCTGCCGCGCCGTTCGCCCGGGGTGAGGTGCACCGCCGGCGAGACGAAGGTCCAGTCGAGCGAGGGTTCGTTGCGGATGCGGTTCAGCGCCTCGCGCGCGGCCAGCGCGCCCTGCTTCCAGGCGGGGGGGAACTCCGGCGTGTCGACGAGCTGCAGCCCGGGGGCGATGTAGAGGCTGCCGGCGCCGCCCACCACCAGCACGCGCTTGACGCCGCTGCGCTTCACGCCCTCGAGGATGGCCTCGGTGCCTTGCAGGAAGAGGTCGTGGAGCTGCGGTTCCTGCCAGCCGGGGTTGTAGGCGCTGACCACGGCATCGGCGCCTTCCACCGCCTGCGCCACCTGCGCGCTCTGCTGCGCGTCGGCCTGCACCACGGTGAGGCCGGGGCGGGCGGCGAGCTTGGCCGGGTCGCGGGCCAGGGCGGTCACCGCGTGGCCGCGACGCAGCAGTTCTTCGAGCAGTGCCGAGCCGACGAACCCGGTGCCACCGATGAGGGCGATCTTCATGTGAGCTTCTCCATCACGTTGCGAATGGCGTGACGATATGGGCTTCACAATCGGGCGGGAAGTCGTTCAAATCCAATAACTTCTTTAAGCACAGCTTCACGATGGACGATCTGCGGCGCATGGCCGTCTTTGCCTCGGTGGTGCAGCACGGCTCCATGAGCGCCGCGGCCCGCGCGCTGCGCATGAGCACCTCGGCAGTGAGCCAGCAGGTGCGGCTGCTGGAGCAGGGCCACGGCGTGACGCTGCTGCACCGCTCGACGCGCAAGCTCGCGCTGACCGACACCGGCGCCCGTTTCGCCGAGCACTGCCAGGCGATGGTGAACGCCGCCTCGCAGGCGAAGGCCCAGCTCGCGCTGGCCCACGACGCCCCGACCGGCGAGCTGCGCCTGTCGGCGCCGGTGGGCTTCGCGCGGCACGTGGCGCCGGCGCTCGCACCGCTGCTCGCCGACCACCCGGCGCTCACGCTCAGGCTGCTGGTCGACGACAGGATGATCAACCTCGTCGACGCGCGCATCGACCTTGCCCTGCGCGCCGGCCGCCTGCCCGACTCGACCTGGGTCGCGCGCCGGCTGTGCGACTTCGACTGGGTGCTGTGTGCCTCGCCCGACTACCTGCGCCGCCACGGCGAGCCGACGACACCGTCGGAACTGGCGCGGCACCAGTGGCTCGTGGGCTCGCGCGACGGCTCGGCCCTGCAGATCGAGCTGGCCGACGCCGAAGGCGCGAAGGAGACGCTGCGCATCGAGGCCCGCATCGCGAGCAACAACCAGTTGAGCCTGGAGCAGATGTGCGCGGCGGGCCTGGGCGTGGGCATGCTGACCCACCCCGACGTGCACGGGCTGCTGAGCGCCGGCGCCCTGCAGCGCGTGCTGCCCGCGTGGCGTCTCGCGCCGATCCCGGTGTGGGCCGTCACGCCCCAGCGCGACAACCAGCCGGCAAAGGTGCGCCATGCCATCGAGGCACTGCGCGCGCACTTCGCGGCCACGCCGGGCGCGCGTGCCTGATCAGTGCGGCGCCGTGCCCGGCACGAGGATGCGCCGGTCCACGTTGCGGATGTCGGTGTGGCCGCAGAAGGCCATGCTGATGTCGAGTTCCTTGTAGAGGATCTCCAGGCACTTCTCGACGCCGGCCTGGCCCATCGCCCCGAGGCCGTAGAGGAACGAGCGGCCGATCAGCGTGCCGCGCGCGCCGAGCGCCACGGCCTTCAGCACGTCCTGCCCGGAGCGGATGCCGCCGTCCATCCACACCTCGATGCGGTTGCCCACCTCGCGTGCGATCTCGGGCAGCGCGGCGATGGACGAGGGTGCGCCGTCGAGCGGGCGCCCGCCGTGGTTGGAGACGATCAGCGCGTCGGCGCCGCTGCTCGCGGCATAACGTGCATCCTCCACGTCCATGATGCCCTTCAGGATGAGCCGGCCGCCCCAGCGCTTCTTGATCCACTCGACGTCGTTCCAGTCGAGCTTGGGGTCGAACTGCTCGCGCGTCCAGACGCTCAGCGAGGTCACGTCGCTCACGCCCTTGGCATGGCCCACGAGGTTGCCGAAGCTGCGCCGCTTCGTGCCCAGCATGCCCCAGCACCAGCGTGGCTTGGTCATGAGGTTGAGGATGTTGGCGAGCGTCGGCTTCGGCGGCGTGGTGAGGCCGTTCTTGATGTCCTTGTGGCGCTGGCCGAGCACCTGCAGGTCGAGCGTCAGCATCAGCGCCGACACGCCGGCGGCTTTCGCGCGGTCCATCAGGCGCTCCATGAAGTCGCGGTCGCGCATCCAGTACAGCTGGAACCAGAACGGCGACTTGGTGTGCGCGCGGATGTCCTCGATGGAGCAGATGCTCATGGTCGACAGCGTGAACGGGATGCCGAACTTCTCGGCCGCCTTCGCCGCGAGGATCTCGCCGTCGGCGTGCTGCATGCCGGTGAGGCCGGTGGGCGCGATGGCCACCGGCATGTGCGCCGGCGTGCCGGCCATCGTGGTGGCGAGGCTGCGGCCTTCCATGTTGACCGCCACACGCTGGCGCAGCAAGATCTTCTGGAAGTCGGCTTCGTTGGCGCGGTAGGTGCTCTCGGTCCAGGAGCCGGAATCGGCGTAGTCGTAGAACATGCGCGGCACGCGCCGCTTGGCGAGGACGCGAAGGTCCTCGATGCAGGTGATGGGGGTCGTCATGACCCGGAGCTTATCCCCTGCGTCGTCTCGGCACGAAGTTGAGCTGGGCGCTGGCCTTGACCGGCGTCACGTTCACCTGCACGGGCAGAGCGGGCTGTTCCTGCAACTGGTCGGGGTGCCACAGCGTGAGCTGCGCGGCACCGTCGGGCACGCCCTCGATCGTGAGGTTGCCGCTGGCGTCGGTCTTGCCGAACCAGGGCGTGTCGGCCACGAACACCTGGCCGCGCATCGAACCGTGCAGGTGGCAGCCCAGGCCGATGGGGCCGGCGGCGTCCATCTTCAGGTCGGCGCTGGAGACACCCGACTTCTTCTTGGCAGGGCCGCTCGGGTAGGGATCGGTGCCGCCCCGGGCCTCGGCCACGGGGTCGGCGTCGAGCCGCAGCTCGAAGGTCTTGGCCGGTGCGATGGCGCCCAGCGGGCCGCTGGGCGTGGAACGCACGTGGTGGTCGTAGGCGTCCTTGTTGACGAAGCGCAGCGTCGTGCCGACCGGCACCACGGTGAGGAAGGGGATGAAGCGCGAGCCTTCCTGCGTGATGAGCACCGGCTTGGCGGCCGGCGTCACGGCGGCCTTGTTGGCGGTCTGCACCAGCACCACCACGTCGGCGGCGGGCTTGCCGTCCTTGTCGGTCACGGTGAGCTGTACGGTACCGGCGTGGGCGCTGCCCGCAGCGAAGGCCAGCAGGGCGAGAAGGTGTCGTGTCATGGTGTCTCCCTCAGGTGGTGTTCAAGGTGTGTTGATGATGTCGCGGTGCATCGGCCCAAGAAGCGCGAGCAGCCGGTTCTGGGTCGGGAAGGCGATGCCTTGCGCGTCCATGCTGTCTTGCAGCACCTCGACCAGCGCGTTGAAGTCGCGCTTGGTGATGTCCATGCCCTCGTGCGCCTTCTTCATGTCGGGGCCCTTGAGCTTGCAGGGGCCGCCCGAGACTTCGCAGAACTGCGCCACGAGCTGCGCTTTCACGTGCTGGTGGTCGACGTCCTTGAAGAAGGGGTTCATGCGCTTGTCGGCGAGCAGGCGCAGCATGAAGTCGTCCATCAGCTTCACGAGGCCGGGCTGGCCGCCGAGTTGCCGGTAGAGCGAGTCGTCGGCGCGGGCCGCGCCGGTGAAGGCCAGGGTGCAGGCCAGGGCGCAGAGCAGGTGTCTCATCTCGATCTCCTCAGAAGGCGAGCTGCGCCGACACGTAGGCGCCCGTCTGCCGCTTGTTGACCACGCCCGGCACGATCTTGCCGGCGTCCACATACGCGAGCGTGAGCGAGAAGTGCTTGCTCGGCGCCCAGGCGACGAAGACGTCGGCCCAGTCGTCCTCGGCCAGCGCGCCGGGGCCGAGCGCGGCGTTGTCGCGGAAGTTGTCGGGCTTGGCGCGGTACTCGGCGCCGATGGCGAGGTCGCGCCGCAGCAGCCAGGCGAGCGACACCTCGGGCTGCACGCGGTAGCTGGTGTGGCCGGTGGCGCCGAAGCCGAGCAGGCCGTTCTGGTTGGCCTTGGTCGCGCGCAGCGTGCCGTTGACGAGGATGCCCGGCGCGAGGAAGAGCTTGGTCGCGCTCAGGTAGATGTCGGTGCCGCTGTCCTTGGCGCCGAAGGCGTTGAGCGTGGGCTGCAGCCCGCCGGCATCCGAGCGCTTGTGCTGCGCACCGATGGCCACCTGCGGCCGCCAGGTGTCGCTGTCGAGCACCGCATCGCCGAACAGGCGCAGCTTCAGGCCGACGATGTCCTGCTTCAGCTCCAGCCCGGGCAGGCCGAGGGCATCGCCCACCGGCCCGGTGTCGAAGGTCTGCCGTGCGAGCGACAGCTCGACGCGGTCGCCATACGCCACGGCCGCGCCGTAGGCGGTGACGCTGAAGTCCTGTGTCTTGACGTGGGTGGCGAAGGCCGAGCCGCCGAATTCGCCCGCGGTGCCGTAGCCTCCGGTCACGGCCCAGGGCGTGAGCCCGCCCCCGGCCGCGCCTTCGATGGTGCTGACGCCGCCGGTCAGCAGCAGCTTGCCGCCGAAGGCCAGGGCCGACGGGCTGGCGCAGGCCAGGGCGAGCGCGCCGGTGAGCGCGAGGCGATGGTGTCTTGGCATACGGGGGGTCTCCTCATCTCCAGACTCATCTACGCAGCGGGGTCGGGTTCGGATGCATCGACGGCGGCATCGAACAGCGGCAGCGGCGCATGGTAAGCAGCCACTGTCTCGTGCGCCACCGTGGTTTCGAGGGCGCGAGGGTCGAGCAGCTCGGCAAGCTTCGCCAGGTTGCCCGCGCGCACGCCCAGCAGCCGCAGGCGGCGGGTCAGGTCGACGCGCTTCAGGCACTCGCCTGCGGCGCGGCGGATGGTCTTGGCGTCCATCGTGTGGGCGGGCAGGGTGAGGTCGCGCGTGACGATCTTGAAGTCGTCGAAGCGCAGCTTGATGCCGATGGTCTTGGCCGCGTAGCCCTTGCGGCTGAGGTCGTCGGCCAGCTCGATGCACAGGTCGGTGAAGAGCGGCGTGAGCACCTGCCGGTCGCGCACGGCGTGCAGGTCGCGCTCGAAGGTGGTCTCGCGGCTCATCGACACCGGCTCGCTGTGCGTGACCACGGCACGGTCGTCGACGCCGTGCGAGGCGCGGTGCAGCCAGGCGCCGTAGCTCTTGCCGAAGTGCTCGACGAGATAGGCCGCGTCGCGCGCCGCGATGTCGCCGATGGTGTGCATGCCATGGGCGGCCAGCTTCTCGCTCGCCTTCGGGCCGATGCCGTTGAGCTTGCGCGCGGCCAGCGGCCACACGCGCGCGGGGATCTCGTCTTCGCGCAGCAGCGTGAGGCCGTCGGGCTTGTCGAACTCGGAGCAGAGCTTCGACAGCAGCTTGTTGGGCGTGATGCCCACCGAGCAGGTGAGGCCGCCGGTGGCCTCGCGCACTGCGTCCTTCAGTTGCAGGCCGATGGTGCGGCCACCGTCGTCGTGCACGCCGGGCAGGTCGCTGAGGTCGATGTAGATCTCGTCGATGCCGCGGTCTTCCACCAGCGGTGCGATGCGGCGCACCGCGGCCTTGAAGAGTCGCGAGTACTTGCGGTACTCGTCGAAGTCGACCGGCAGCAGCACCGCATCGGGCGCGAGCCGGGCGGCCTTCATCGTGGGCATGGCCGAGAAGACGCCGAGCTTGCGCGCCTCGTAGGTGCTGGTGGTGAGCACGCCGCGGCCGGTGTAGTCGCGCAGCAGCGAGAACTCGCGCGTGCCGTCGGGTCTGAGCACCGGCTGGTGCCGCCGACCGCCACCGATCACCACCGGCAGGCCTTTCAGTTCCGGATAGCGCAGCAGCTCCACGGAGGCGTAGAACGCATCCATGTCGAGGTGGGCGATCAGGCGGGGCACAGCTGTATTTTCATACAGTTATCCGCGCGCAGCCAGCCCACTACCATCCGCCGATGACCTACACCGCCCAGTGCCTCTGTGGAGGCGTCCGATTCCGCATCGATGGCGCACTGGCGCCGATCCAGATCTGCCATTGCGCCCAGTGCCGCCGTGCGCAGGGCTCGGCCTTCGCCGCCAACATCCCGGTGGCCGAGTCGGCGGTGCACTTCGACAGCGGCGCCGAGCTGATGGCCTCTTTCGAATCGACGCCGGGCAAGCAGCGTGTCTTCTGCAGGCGCTGCGGCTCGCCGATCTACAGCGCGCGCAGCAGCCTGCCGGGCGTACTGCGCCTGCGTGCCGGGCTGATCAACGAAGCGCTGGATGTGCGCCCGCTCTTCCACGCCTACGTCGCCCACAAGGCCAACTGGTACGACATCCGCGACGACGT
Organism: Rhizobacter sp.; assembly: GCA_036402415.1. Lineage (GTDB taxonomy): Bacteria > Pseudomonadota > Gammaproteobacteria > Burkholderiales > Burkholderiaceae_C > Rhizobacter. The sequence continues at coordinate 11,418 of DASWSY010000474.1, forward strand.
GCCCCAGCACCGCGACGCCTACGTGCCGCCCACCGCCTGAGCCGGCGCGATGCTCGACTTCGAAGCCCCGCCCATCGAATCGGCACGCATGCGCCGCGCCGGGCGCGAGCTGCTGTCCCTCGCGCTGATGGACACCCGCAACCACAGCCTGCGCTGGATGAGCGCCTTCGAAGCGGCGCTGCCGCGCTTCGAGGTCGGCGAGCACCTGCGGGACGGCCTCGACCCGCCGCTGTGGGCGCTGGGCCAGCTCGCCTGGTACCAGGAGCACTGGATCTCGCGCAACGTGCAGCGCCAGCGTGGCGCGCAGGCCGACCCCAGCTCGCTGCGGCTGGCCTCGATCGACGCCGGTGCCGACCGCCTCTTCGATCCGTCGCTCGTGCCGCCGCGTGCGCGCTGGGGCATGCCGCTGCGGGATCCGCAGTTCGTGCGCCAGTACCTGGCCGACACGCTGGAGAGCACGCTCGAGCTGCTCGAGCACGCCACGGAAGACGACGACGGGCTTTATTTCTTCCGCCTCGCGCTCTTCCACGAAGACGCGCGCCTGGAGGCCTTTGCCGAAATGGCGCAGGCCCTCGGTTTCGACGCCGGCCTCACGCCCGTCATCGGGACGCTGGCCACCCGCGCGCCGCTGCTCTTCCCGGCCACGCGCTGGCAGCTCGGCTCGCCGCCGGGCGGCTTCGCGTTCGACAACGAACGCCCCGCGCACGAGCTCGAGCTGCCCGAGTTCGAGATCGACGCGCAGCCCGTCACCTGGGGCCAGTACTGCGAGTTCGTGGAAGACGGCGGCTACGACGACGAGCGCCACTGGTCGACGCAGGGCTGGGCCTGGGTGCAGCGCGAAGGGCGGCGCACCCCGCGCCACGTGGACCAGATGCGCCAGAGCGTGCTGATGCAGCGCTTCGGCAAGATGACGCGTGTGCCGATGGGCCAGCCCGCCATGCATGTGAGCTGGTACGAGGCCGACGCCTGGTGCCGCTGGGCCGGCCGGCGCCTGCCGACCGAGGCGGAGTGGGAAGCCGCGGCGCACCAGGGCGCGTCGCGCGGCTGGCGCCACGGCCAGGTGTGGGAGTGGACGGCGGGCAGCTTCCGCCCCTATCCGGGCTTCGTGCCCGGGCCCGATGCGCAGTACTCGCAGCCTGCCTTCGGCACGCACAAGGTGCTGCGCGGCGGCTCGTTCGCCACCAACGAGCGCATGCGCCATGTGAGGTTTCGGCGCTTCCTGCTGCCGCAGCGCGACGATGCCTTCAGCGGCTTTCGCAGCGTCGCGCTGTAGCGTTCGCCGGGCCGCTCAGGGGCAGCGCACGTTGGCGCCGTTGTAGAGCGCGATCAGGCGCTCCCCGATCTGGTCGGCCAGCGCCATCGCCGCGCGGCGGTGCGCGGTGGCAAGCGCCGACGCATCGCCCTGGACCGGCTCGCGCACGCTGCTGCGGCACACGAGCGGCGTGCCGCCCTTGGCGCTGGCGGTGGCCGTCCACACCGCTTCGATCCAGACCTCGCGCGCGGCCATCGACTCGAAGCGCTGCACGTCGACCTTGAGCCGCACGAAGTCCGACGCGGGCGCCGAGCGCACGTCGACCGCGCCGTAGCGCTTGGCGAGGCGGTCGAAGAGCGCGGCGCGCAGCTCCTCGCGCAGCGGCGCCACCCATTGCTCCTGCTCCAGGATGCGCAGGCTGTCGTCGGGCAGGCGCACCACCCACTGCTGCTGGTCGACCGCCGCGGGCACGCCGACCGGGCCGATGTCGAGCGGCAGCGGCACGTTGCTCACCGCTTCGACGGGCGCGGCCTGGGTCGACAGCAGGCTGTGGAAACGCGGGGCCGGCGTGGACGAGCAGGCCCCCAGCAGGACCACGGCAAGGGCGAGGAGTCGTTTCATCATCAGCGTCGTTCGGGGGAGGCGGGGATCTTCGCGTCCTCGGGCTTGCCGCGCAGCAGCGATTCCGGGTGGCGCTGCAGGTAGTCGGTCAGCACGCGCAGCGACTGCGCCGCACGTTGCAGGTCGACCAGCGTCTGCTCGGCGTTGCGCTGGATCGGCGCGCTCGGATCGAGAAGGTTGCGGTCGGCGCGCGAAAGCGTTTCCTGCACCGACTGCAGCGTGCGCCGCACGTCGGCGAGCGAGGCCTGGGCCTCGGGGCGCAACTGCTCGATCGCCAGGCGTGCCTGCGAGAGCGTGTCGTTGAGGTTGCGGCCGATCTCGTCGAACGGCACCTTGTTGACCTTGGCCACGATCTCCGCGATCTGCGGTTGCACGTCGGCCAGGGTGCCCGGCACCGTGGGGATGGCAGGAATCGCGGTGGAGGTGTCGAGCTCGGCCTTGGACACCTTGCCGGGGAAGTCGAGCGCCACGTACATCTGGCCGGTCAGCAGGTTGCCGGTGCGGGCCTGGGCGCGCAGGCCGCTTTGCACCAGGCGCTGCAGCAGCGTGGTGTCGCGCCGGCGGTCGTCGTCGCCCTCCTGGCGCATCGAGTCGCGCACCGCGCCCAGGCGTGTCGGGTAGATCTCGGCCTCCACCTCCACCGGGAAGCGCTTGCGCTTGCCGTCGTAGTCGAGGCGGATGGCCTTGATCGAGCCGATCTCGATGCCGAGGAAGTCGACCGGCGCGTCGATGTCGAGCCCGCGCACCGACTGGTCGAACACCATGCGCACGCGCAGCGGCGGGCCGTCGGGCGGGGCGAGTGCGGTCTTGCGGTCGGGGAAGAGCTTGAAGCGGCTGCCATCGGACGCCGGCGGCAGCCCCTGCGTGCCCTGCGGCCGCTCGAACGAGATGCCGCCCGAGATGACGGAGGCGAGCGTCTGCGTGTCGACCTTCAGGCCGCTGCTGTTGAGCGAGACCTCCACGCCGCTCGCGTTCCAGAAGCGTGTCTGCGGGTTGACCAGCTTGTCGTACGGCGCCTCGATGAAGATCTG
>DASWSY010000475.1:0-7684 GCA_036402415.1 Rhizobacter sp.
AAATTCCTGTCGAAATCGCTGCTGCTGTGCGCCTTCGCACTCGGCCTCGGCGCCACCGGGGCGGCCCACGCCGACACCCTCGTGTCGCCTGCCACCCTCAAGTCGACCGAGCGCGCGGTCTTCCTCAACGGCCGCTACTTCGTGGCCGGCACCGAAGGCATCCACGAGGTCAAACGCACCGCCGACTCAGGCGACCACTGCAAGATCGACCCGGGCTCGGGCTTCACGGTGTGCCAGCTGGTCTCCACCGTATACGGAGCCGACCAATGTGAGTATTCGGGCATGACTGCGGACAACACCTACTTGTACGCAGCCTGCACCGTCTGGGACAAGAGCGCCGCGCTGCCGCAGCTCGCGCCGCCCAAGCGTGCGGCGCTCTTCCGCGTGAAGCCGGCCGCCCACAGCAGCACCGCCGCCGAGGTCACGATCAAGCCCTTTGCCGTACCCGCCTGGTACAACGGCATGGCGGTGCTCGACGCCAACACGCTCTTGATGACACCGTCGGCGCCGCTCGGCGCCAAGCCGGCCATCGTGAAGCTCACGATCCACAACACGCTCACGCTCGACCACTCCATCAAGACCTGGCTGCCCGGCTCGCCGCTGTACCTGCTCAACAACGGCGTCACCGTGCACCAGGGCCACGTCTACTTCGTGGGCGGGCAGAACCTGTGGCGCATCGCCGTCAAGGGCGACGGCTCGGCCGGCCTGCCGATCCTGCTGTACCAGACCACCCTCAACCAGACACTCGACGACCTCACCGTCAAGGGCGACTGGGTGGTGGCCGCCGAGATCGGCATCGTCAACGGCCTGGGGCTCAACTCGCTCACCTTCGTGCACAAGAGCGGCTTCGGCCCGACCGTCAAGCTGTGGACCGGGCTCACGCAACTGAGCGGCGTGGTCGTCGACCCGGGCAGCTTCGGCACGCCGGGCGCCTTCATCGGCACGAGCTACTTCCAGGGTGGGGTGCACCGCTACTTCTACTGAAGCTCCGGCGGCTGCGGCACGCCGAGCCTGCGCCGGCCTCAGTCGTCGCCCACGGCGCGGCGGACACGTCCGCGGTGCTGGCGGTCGGCCTTGGGCAGGTCGGCCGCCGCCAGCCAGGCCTCGGCCTGCTGTTGCAGGCGGGTCAGCATGGCGTCGAGCTGGGTGACTTCCGCGGCGCCGAGCGCGCCCAGCAGCTCGCGGTTGAGCTTCGCCACCAAGGGGAAGAGCGCGGCGTAGATGGCGCGGCCTTCCTCGGTGATGGCCACATCGACCAGGCGCCGGTCCTGTGGCCGCGGGGTACGGCGCACCAGGCCCTTGGCGACCAGCAGCGACACCGTCTTCGACGTCGGCCCGCGCTCCAGGTGGGCACGGCTCGCGAGCTCGGACGACAGCAGCGGGCCGTCTTCCACCAGCACCGCGATCAGCCGCCACTCGCGGCGGGTGATGCCGAAGCGGCCTTCGCACAGACGGATCACCGGCGCCCCGCCCACCGCGAGCAGCCGCGTCAGGCGGTAGAGAAACAGGTCATCCAGACCTGCCGGGTCGGCGAGCCGGTGTGCAGCCAAGGGCAAACCCCCGCAACGGTTCATTTGATGAATCGATTATGGGCGGCCTAGTCTGTGGAGGAACTTCACCCGCGCCCCATGACGAACGTCGTCTTCATCGTCGCCGACGACCTCGGCTACGCCGACCTCGGCTGCTACGGCGGCCGGCCCGCGGCCTTCGGTGCCGTCTCGCCGGAGATCGACCGCCTGGCGGCCGAAGGCATCCGCTTCACGCAGGGCTACGCCAACTCGCCGGTGTGCTCGCCCACCCGCTTTGCGCTCATGACCGGCCGCTACCAGTACCGCCTGCGTGGCGCTGCCGACGAGCCCATCAGCGGCAAGGCGCGTGGCAACCCGCTGCTCGGCCTGCCGCCGGAGCACCCCACGCTGCCCTCTCTGCTGAAGGACGCCGGCTGGCGCACCGCGCTCATCGGCAAGTGGCACCTCGGCTACCCGCCGCACTTCAGCCCGCTGCGCTCGGGCTACGAGACTTTCTACGGGCCGATGTCGGGCGGGGTCGACTACTTCACCCACTGCGGCACCAACGGCGCGCACGACCTCTTCGACGGCGACGAGGAAACGCACGACCCCGGCTACCTCACCGACCTCATCACGCAGCGCGCAGTGGCGTGGATCGACCGCGTGGCGACCGACGAGCGCCCCTTCTTCCTGAGCCTGCACTACACCGCCCCGCACTGGCCCTGGGAGACGCGCGACGACGCGGCCGTGAGCCAGGACGTTCGCGACCACCTCTTCCACCTGCACGGCGGCAACATCCACACCTACCGCCGCATGGTCCACCACATGGACGAGGGCATCGGCGCGGTGATGGCCGCGCTGCGACGCCACCGCATCGACGACGACACGCTCGTGATCTTCACCAGCGACAACGGCGGCGAGCGCTTCAGCGACAACTGGCCGCTGGTCGGCGGCAAGATGGACCTCACCGAAGGCGGCATCCGCGTGCCCTGGGTCGCGCGCTGGCCGCGCCGCATCGCGGCCGGCCGCGTCACCGCGCAGCACTGCCTGACCATGGACTGGTCGGCCACCGTGCTCGACCTCGCGAAGGTTGCCCCTGCCCCCTCGCACCCGCTGGACGGCGTGTCGCTGCTGGCGCTGCTCGAAGGCGGCGCCGAGTTCGAGCGCACGATGCACTGGCGCATGAAGCACCGCGGCCAGCGCGCGCTGCGCGAGGGCCGCTGGAAGTACCTCATGGTCGACGGCCACGAGTACCTCTTCGACCTCGACGCCGACGAGCGCGAACGCGCCAACCTCGCCACGCGCGAGCCCGCACGCCTGGCCGCGCTGCGCGATGCCTGGCAGTGCTGGCACGCGACCATGCCCCTGATTCCCGACGACGCCACCGTGAGCCTCGGCTACTCGGTGCGCGACATGCCGCAACGCTGATCGACACAAGGACCGCACGATGAAGCGCACCACCCTCCTGGCCCTGGCCGCCCTCGGCGCCCTGACCCTCGCCGGCACCGGCCACGCACAGACGGCCTGGCCCGAAAAACCGCTGCGCGTCGTCGTCGCACAGCCGCCCGGCGGGCCGAGCGACATCGTGCTGCGCAGCGCGGCCGAGAAGATGCAGGTCACGCTCAGGCAGCCCATCGTCATCGACAACAAGCCCGGTGCCGCCGGCAACCTGGGCGCCGCCGAAGCCGCACGCGCCGCGCCCGACGGCTACACCTGGCTCTGGACCACCGACACGCTCATCACCGTCAACCCGCACGTCTACGCGCGGCTCGGCTTCAAGCCCGACGACCTGCAGCCGGTGATGCGCGCGAGCGCCTTCAGCCAGACGCTGGTGTGCCACCCGGCCTCGGGCATGAAGACCGTGGCCGACCTCGTGAAACGCGCCAAGGAGCGGCGCATGAGCTATGCCTCGGGCGGGCCCGGTTCGCCCGGACACCTGACGACCGAGCTCTTCCTCTCGACCGCCGGCATCTCGATGGACCACGTGCCCTACAAGGGCCCGGCCCCGGCGATGCAGGACGTGATGGGCGGCCAGGTGGAGTGCGGCTTCCTCGCCGGCCCCACGGTGCTGCCGCACGTGCGCTCGGGCAAGCTCGTGGCGCTCGCCGTCTCGGGCGCGAAGCGCTCGGCGCTGCTGCCCGAGGTGCCGACCGTGGCCGAAGCCGGCTTCCCCGGCTTCGACGCGTCGTTCTCGCTCGTGATGTTCGCGCCCAAGGGCACGCCCAAGGCCGCCGTCGAGTCGCTGCACGCGGCGCTCACTGCCGCACTCGCGCAGCCCGACGTGATCGAACGCCTGCGCCTGACCGACCAGGAGCCGGTGGCCGCTTCGCCAGCCGACACCGCCGCACGCCTGGCCGCCGACGCCAAGACCTGGGAGCGCGTGGCCAGGCGCATCAACCTGAAGGCCGACTGAGCCTCGCGTCACCACGCGCGTCGCTTGGCGCCTCGGCGCCAAGCGACGGGGCCGCCATTCCCATCCTGCCTCGCGTTATCCCGGGGCCGACAGGGCCTCGCCGCTGGCAATACTACGGATGACGACCCGGGGTGACGGTACTCGCGCCGTTCACCGACGTCCGATTCGCCGGGAGTCCCGGTCGCCGTCAATGTGCGCCGTGCACGGCCCGATCCGGGCGGCGGCGGCGCACGAGGGGGCGGTATGAAGAGACGGGTCCGTTACGTCGTCGCGCTGTCCTCCGCTCTTGCCGCGCTGGCGACAGGCGGGGCTTCCCGGGCACAGGAGATTCCGGTCGTCGACGTGCCCCTCGTCGCCGGCGCGCCCCTGCATTTCCACGCACTCTCGGCGCCATCCGCGCCCATGGCCCTGCAACGCATGGTGCAGGACCGCTACGGCTTTCTCTGGCTCAGCGCCTCCGATGGATTGCGGCGCTACGACGGCCACGGCTTCATGAAGGTCCCTGAAGGCCAGAGCGCCCAGGGCGTGGGCCACATGATCGGCCACTCGCTGGTGACCGACCGCGCGGGGCAGTTGTGGATCGGGGGCGACGATGCGCTCAGTCACTACGACCCGGCGACCGGCAGCTTCAAGCAGTACCGGTCGCCGAACAAGGACTGCGGCACCGTGGCGGTCGCCCACGACATCGTCGAAGACCCGGACGGCGTGGTGTGGCTCGCAACCGACGACGGTGTGACGGCACTCGATCCGGCCACCTCGAAGACGACCTGCCATCGCCCGCGCTACACGCCCTCGGTCGGCGAGACACGCGTGATCGCGATGGCCGCGGCGAACGACGGCCACCTGTGGGTCACCAGCAGCGAGGGGCTCTACGCGCTCGATCGACGCTCGGGCAAGGTCACGCGCCACCTCAAGCTCGAAACCCCTTCCGGACGGAAGTTCGTCAGCACGGGCTTTCCGGCCCGGCCTTTCGTGGACAGCAGCGGAACCCTCTGGTTCGGTTTGTCCTCCGGTGGCGACCTGGCGTCGGTCGACGTCGCCACCGGTGCCGTCACGGTGTATGCGTTCCGCAACGGCGGACTGCAGGCGAACGCGTCGTCCGGCGTGGTCTCGATCCAGGAGGACCGCGACCGCGCGCTCTGGCTCGGCACCCACAAGCTCGGGCTCGTGAAGCTCACACCCGACCGCCGGCAGGCGCTCTGGTACCAGGGCAACCCGGACGATCCGGATGGCTTGCGCGAGGACCTCGTCGTCGGCCTGTTCCGCGACCGCGACGAGCAGTTCTGGTCGTTGACGAAGGCCGGGGCGGTCTACCGTTTCGACCCCGAGCGTCCGCGCTTCCGCTCGTACCGCCATCAGCCGGCGAACCCCGCGAGCCTGGGCAAGGGCGCAGTGACGGCGGCGTATGCGGAAGACGCCGACACGCTGTGGATCGGCACCGACCGGGGCTTGAACCGGGTCGACCGCAAGACGGATCAGGTCACACAGATCGACCAGCCCGTCTTCGCGCGCGGGGTCAGCGCGATCGCGAAGGACAGCGCGGGCCACCTGTGGTTCGGCACGAACGGCAACGGCCTCGTCCGCTTCGATCCGGGCGCTGGCCGCTACACGAGCTATGCCCACCGCGCCGCGGACCCGCGCTCGCTCCACCACGACCGGGTCACGGCCCTGCAGGTCGACCGTGCCGGCCGCCTGTGGGTGGCGACGGACTTCGGCCTGAGCCGCTGGGAGCCGGCGACGGAAGACTTCACCACCTTCCGTCCCCGCCCGGCGGGCCTGGTCCAGTACCGCTCGATCGCCGAGGACCCGACCGGCGCCCTGTGGCTCGCAACCTCGTCGCGCGGCCTGCAGCGCTTCGATCCCCGCACGGGCAGCTTCGAGGCCTTCGACGCGCCGCTGCGCAGCGCGCAACCGCACGGCCACAACCGCCTCAGCTCGGTCCACGTCGACCGCTCGGGCATGGTGTGGGCCGCGACCTTCCGCGGGCTCGGCAAGCTCGATCCCCGCACCGCGACCTTCACCTCGTACGCCTCGCGCTCCGGGCTGCCCGCGGACATGGCCATCGGCATCCTGGAAGAAGACGACGGGCGCCTGTGGATCAGCACGCCGAACGGGCTGTCGCGCTTCGACCCGCATGCCGAGACCTTCACGAACTACCACGCGTCGGACGGCCTCCTGACCGACCGCTTCGCCAACCCCGCGGTGGCGGCCCGGGGTGCGAGCGGCGAGATGTTCTTCGGCTCGCAGAAGGGCGTGGTGGCGTTCCTTCCCTCGCAGTTCAACGGGCGCGAGCGTGCGCTGCCGGTGTACCTGACCGACCTGCGCCTGTTCGGCGAGCCTGTCGTGCCGGGCAGCGGGCCGCTCGTGCGACCGATCTGGTCCACGGACTCGCTGGCGCTGGCGCCGGACAGCATCGTCTCGTTCGAGTTCGCCGCGCTGAACTATGTCGACCCGGCGCGCACGCGCTACCGCTACCGGCTGGAAGGGCTCGAGGCGAAATGGAACGAGACCGACAGCACCCGCCGCAGCGCGACCTACACGACCCTGCCGCCGGGCGACTACACCTTCAGGGTGCAGGCCCGCGGCCCGCGCGGCGACTGGAACGAAGGCTCGCCGGCGCTGCGCCTGCACATTCCGCCGCCGTGGTACGCGACCTGGCAGTTCAGCCTGCTGGCCGGCGCAGCGTTGCTCGCAGCGCTCGTGCTCGCATACCGCTGGCGCGTGCGCCATCTGCACCGCCGCTTCGACGAGCGTGAACGCGCGGCGCGCGAGCTGGCCGAAACCCTGGAGCGACGCGTGCTCGAACGCACCGAGGAGCTGGCCCGCGCCCAGCATGCCGCAGAGGCCTCCACGCGGGCCAAGAGCGAGTTCCTCGCCAACATGAGCCACGAGATCCGCACGCCGATGAACGCCATCCTCGGCATGTCGTACCTCGCGCTGCAAACCGGGCTGGATGCGTGCCAGCGCAACTACATCGACAAGGTGCACCGCGCGGCGGAGTCGCTGCTCGGGATCATCAACGACATCCTCGACTTCTCGAAGATCGAAGCCGGCCGGCTGGAGATCGAGGAGATCCCCTTCGCGCTCGGCGACGTGCTGGACCAGCTCGCCACGCTGGTGGGCATGCGGGCCGAGGAAAAGGGGCTGGAGCTGCTGTTCGTGCTGCCGCCCGGGCTGCCGACCGCCCTCGTGGGCGACCCCTCGCGGCTCGGCCAGGTGCTGCTGAACCTGAGCAACAACGCGGTCAAGTTCACCGACCGCGGCGAGGTCACGGTGGCGGTGAGCGAGATCGCGCGCGATGGCCAGCGCGTGACGCTGCACTTCGAGGTGCGCGACACCGGCATCGGCCTCACGCCCGAGGCCCGCGCGCGCCTGTTCCAGCCCTTCACGCAGGCCGACGCCTCGACCAGCCGGCGGTATGGCGGCACCGGGCTGGGCCTCGCGATCTGCCGCCACCTCGTCGAGCGCATGGGCGGCGAGATCGGCGTCGACAGTGAACCGGGCCGCGGGAGCCGCTTTTATTTCAGCGTGCCCTTCGGCCTGCAGCCCCACGCCGCACCGGCGCCGCAGGACGCCGACCTGCAGGGCATGCGCGTGCTCGTCGTCGACGACCACCCGGCGGCGCGCGAACTCTTGCGCACGCTGGCGACGGCCTTCGGCCTTCAGGCGGAAACCGCGGCCGATGGGGCCGCGGCGCTGCAGGCGGTGGCCGAGGCCGACGCACAGGACCGGCCGTTCAAGCTGCTGCTGCTGGACTGGCACA
>DASWSY010000476.1:0-6219 GCA_036402415.1 Rhizobacter sp.
AGAAGGTGCTGACCGTCTCGGCGGACGTCTACCGCCCGGCGGCCATCGAGCAGCTCAAGACCGTGAGCAAGCAGGCCGGCGCCGAGTGGTTCCCGTCCAGCGCCACCGACAAGCCGGTCGCGATTGCCAACGCCGCGCTCGACCATGCCCGCCGGCACTACTTCGACGTGCTGCTGGTCGACACCGCCGGCCGGCTGGCGATCGACGAGGCGCTGATGAAGGAGATCGCCGAGCTGCACGCCGCCGTGAAGCCGGTCGAGACGCTCTTCGTCGTCGACGCCATGCAGGGCCAGGACGCGATCAACACCGCCAAGGCCTTCAAGGAAGCCCTGCCGCTCACCGGCATCGTGCTCACCAAGACCGACGGCGACTCGCGCGGCGGCGCGGCACTCTCGGTGCGGCAGATCACTGGCGCGCCGATCAAGTTTGCCGGCGTCAGCGAGAAGATCGACGGCCTGGAGGTCTTCGACGCGCAGCGCCACGCCGGACGCGTCCTCGGCATGGGCGACATCGTGGCTCTCGTCGAGGAGGTGCAGAAGGGCGTCGACGTTGCCGCCGCGCAGAAGCTGGCCGACAAGCTCAAGTCGGGCGACAGCTTCGACCTCAACGACTTCCTGGCGCAGATCAGCCAGATGAAGAAGATGGGCGGCCTCTCGGGCCTGGTCGACAAGCTGCCGAGCCAGCTCACCGGCGGCAAGGCGCCCAACATCGGCCAGGCCGACATGGACCGCGCGGAGCGCGACGTGCGCCGCATGGAAGGCATCATCAACTCGATGACGCCGTTGGAGCGCCGCAAGCCCGAGCTCCTGAAGGCCACCCGGAAGCGCCGCATCGCCGCCGGCGCCGGCGTTCAGGTGCAAGACGTCAACCGCCTGCTGAACCAGTTCGAGCAGATGCAGGGAATGATGAAGAAGATGAAGGGCGGCGGCCTGATGAAGATGATGAAGCGCATGGGCGGCATGAAGGGCCTGGGCGGCCCCGGCGGCCTGCGCTGACGCCCCGCCGCGGCGTGCTGAGCCTGGTGCAGCGCAGCAAGTCCGAGTTGACCGACTCCGGCCGGCCAGATATGGTCAGTGCTCGCCGAACACGGGTAGTCGAAACATGGAAACGTTGTGGATCGTCGTCGGGCTCTTGCTGCTCGCGGCCATGGGATGGGTGTGGTGGCAGAAGCGCTCGACGCGCGATGAAAGCGACAACCGGCGTCCCAGCAAAGGACGTTCGCTGGAAGGCCTGGACACGCTGATGTCATGGCACCCGCAGGCTACGCGGGTAATGACCACCTCTGAGCGCAAGGCCTATGCGGCGTTGCGGGCCGGCCTGCCCGAACACATCATCCTGGCGCAAGTGCCGCTGGCGCGCTTCCTCAAGGTGCCGACGCGACATTCTTATTCGGAGTGGCTGCGCCGTGTCGGCGTGCTGTGCGGTGACCTCGTGGTGTGCGACAGCGTCTCGCAGGTCGTGGCGGTGGTCGACATCCGCGCGCCCGAATCCCAGGAAAACGATCGCACCCGCCAGCGCCATGCGCGCATGGACCGTGTCTTGAAGGTCGCCGAGATCCCGCTGCACGTGTGGCGCGAAGATGCGATCCCCAACGCCGTCGGTGCACGCAATGCCATCCTCGGGATGCCCGTCGATGCCCCGGTGTCGGCAACAGCCACCGCGACACGGCCGACGGCCGCGGCGGCCACCATGCCGAACCGCGCACCCGCGGCCGGCCGCATTCCAGCCGCCGCGGTGGTCGACGACGACGGCATGGAACAGCACGATCCGCCCTCGTCCACCTGGTTCGACGAGATGGACTCCGCCGCAGCTCCGCTGTCACCCCTCCCACCGCGCGGCGGGGGCCCGTCGATCCGCTGATCCGCGACCTCGGGCCGCTGGGCCTCAGCTCAGCAACGCCTGCGCGAACTCGCGTGCCTGGAAGGTCTGCAGATCTTCCAGCTTCTCGCCCACCCCGATGAAATAAACCGGAATCGGCCGCTCGCGGGCGATCGCCGCAAGCACCCCACCCTTGGCCGTGCCATCGAGCTTGGTGACGATGAGACCGGTGAGCTGCAGGGCATCGTCGAAGGCCTTGACCTGCGAGAGCGCGTTCTGCCCCGTGTTGCCATCGACGACGAGCAGCACTTCGTGCGGCGCTTCGGCCTGGGCCTTGCCGATCACGCGCTTGATCTTCTTCAGCTCGTCCATGAGGTGAGCTTGCGTCGTGAGCCGGCCGGCCGTGTCGGCGATGACCACGTCGCAGCCGCGTGACTTGCCGGCCACCACCGCGTCGAAGCTCACGGCCGCCGGATCGCCGCTCTCCTGGCTCACGATGTCGACGGCCTGCTGGGTGCCGGGCCGGTCGGCCCGCTCGGCCCACACGGCGAGCTGCTCGCGCGCCGCGGCGCGAAAGGTGTCGGCCGCCGCCAGCAGCACCTTCTGGCCGTTGTCGGCCAGGTGACGGGTGAGCTTGCCGACGCTGGTCGTCTTGCCTGCGCCGTTCACTCCCACCACCATCATCACGGTGGGCTGGTGGCGGCCGACCTCGAGCCCTTTCTCAAGCGGCTTGAGCAGCTCGGTGATGGCATCGGCGAGCAGTCGCTTGACGGCCGCGGGATCCGTGGCGCGTTCGTCTTTCACGCGGCGCTTGAGATCGTTGAGCAGGAACTCCGTCGCCTTGACGCCGGCATCAGCCATCAGCAAGGCTTCTTCCAGGGCGTCGTAGAGCGCATCGTCAATCTGCGTGCCGGTGAAGACACGCGTGATGCTCGACCCGGTCTTGCTCAAGCTACCGCGCAGCTTGTCGAGCCAGCTCGAACGGCCCTCCTGCGCTGGTGCCGCAGGCGGTTCGGGAGCGGTAGCGGGAGCAGCAGGCCCGGGCGCCGTGCCGCGCAATCTGTCGAGCCAGCTCGCGCGTTCCGCGGGCGGTGGCGGCTCGGGCGTGGGTGCGGCCGATGCGGCCGAGGGCGTCTCCGCGGCCGGCGGCTTTTTCTTGAAGAAGCTGAACATGGGTGGGAGTGTGCGCAGGTGACGAAGGCCCTGCGAGTGATGGCTATAATGCGCGGCTCAGGCGCTTTAGCTCAGTCGGTTAGAGCGACGGAATCATAATCCGCAGGTCCGGGGTTCGAATCCCTGAAGCGCCACCAAATCAGTTCTACCCGGCGGCTCCCGGTCACACGACCCGGAGCCGTTGTCTTTGGTGGGCCTGGCTCCCACAATCCAATCTTCACAGCCACTGGATCAACACCATGTACCGCTGTCTCGCCGCTGCCACCGCCGCCATCGCCCTCGCCGTGCCCGCGGCCGCTCAGGTCCAACGCAACTTTCCGCAGAACGCCCTGCGCGGTGTCGTCACCTTCGGCGCGCCGCCGCAGATCCTGCTCAACGGCAAGCCGGCGCGGCTCGCGCCCGGCGCACGCATCCGTGGGCTCGACAACATGCTCGTGATGTCGGGCGCCGTGGTGAACCTGAAGGCCACGGTCAACTACACCTTCGAGAACAGCACCGGCCTCGTCAAGGACGTGTGGCTGCTGCGCCCCGAAGAGATCGCGCGCAAGCCCTGGCCCGAGACGCTGGCGGAAGCCCAAACCTGGCAGTTCGACCCGGCTGCGCAGGCCTGGGTCAAGCCCTGAGGAGCCAGCCATGCAGGGCCCGACCCCGAAGAAGGTCTTCATCAAGACCTTCGGCTGCCAGATGAACGAGTACGACTCGGACAAGATGGCCGACGTGCTGCATGCGGCCGAAGGCTACGAGCCGACGAACGATGTCGACGAAGCCGACCTCATCCTCTTCAACACCTGCTCGGTGCGCGAGAAAGCGCAGGAAAAGGTCTTCAGCGACCTCGGCCGCGTCAAGCACTTGAAGGCCAAGGGCACGCTGATCGGCGTGGGCGGCTGCGTGGCCAGCCAGGAAGGCGCGGCCATCATCGAGCGCGCGCCCTACGTCGACGTGGTGTTCGGCCCGCAGACGCTGCACCGCCTGCCGCAGATGCTGGCGCAGCGCCGCCACGAGCGCCGCCCGCAGGTCGACATCAGCTTCCCCGAGATCGAAAAGTTCGACAACCTGCCACCGGCGCGTGTCGAGGGTGCAACCGCCTTCGTGTCGATCATGGAGGGCTGTTCCAAGTACTGCAGCTACTGCGTGGTGCCCTACACCCGCGGCGAAGAAGTCTCGCGCCCGTTCGACGACGTGCTGGTCGAAGTGGCGGGCCTCGCCGACCAGGGCGTGAAGGAAGTGACGCTGCTCGGGCAGAACGTCAATGCCTATCGCGGCAAGATGGGCGACACGAGTGAAATCGCCGACTTCGCCCTCCTCATCGAGTACGTGGCCGAAATCCCCGGGATCGAGCGCATCCGCTACACAACGAGCCACCCCAACGAGTTCTCGCAGCGCCTGATCGACGTCTACGCTCGTGTGCCCCAACTGGTGAACCACGTGCACCTGCCGGTGCAGCACGGCAGCGACCGCATCCTGATGGCGATGAAGCGCGGCTACACCGCGATGGAGTTCAAGAGCACGGTGCGCAAGCTGCGCGCGGTGCGGCCGACCATCAGCCTGTCCAGCGACTTCATCGTCGGCTTCCCGGGTGAAACGGAAGACGACTTCGCCAGGATGATGAAGCTGATCGACGACGTCGGCTTCGACAGCAGCTTCAGCTTCGTCTTCAGCCCGCGCCCCGGCACGCCGGCCGCCGCGTTGAAGGACGACACCCCGCAGGAAGTGAAACTCAAGCGCCTGCAACACCTGCAAGCGGTGATCGAAGCAAACCAGCGCCGCATCGGCCTCGGCCTCGTGAGCACGGTTCAGAAGATCCTGGTCGAAGGCCCGTCGCGCAAGGACGCGAATGAGCTGATGGGCCGCACGGAGTGCAACCGCATCGTCAACTTCAAGGGCCAGCCGCGCCTCATCGGCCAGCTGATCGACGTGACCATCACCGAGGCCTACCCGCACTCTCTGCGTGCCCAGGTGGCCACGCGGGAAGACACGTCGCTGGTCGGGGCCTGACCGCTCAGCGGCGGGCTTCCTTCCAGCCCGCCCACCAGAGCGCGAGGGCGCTGACGACCACCATGGCGCCATACGTGCTCATCTTGCCGTCCTGCCCGTGCCAGAGCAGGCCGGCGATCAGCATCAGTGCGCCGGCCGGCACCGACCAGGCCGCCATGCGCCAGCCAGACACGCCCTTCAGCTCACGCCACCAGAGAACCTTGGCCAGCCATGCCGCCAGGACGCCAACCCCGACCGCGGGGGCGAGAAAGTTCACCAAATGCCACAGCGCGTCCAAGGCGCCCATTGCGTCACGCTCCAGGTCTGACGGGCGACAACCCGCGAAATTGCTCGAAATTTTATAATTCGAAGACATGAGCGTCTTCACCCTCGGCCTGAACCACACCACGGCCCCGCTGGATCTGCGGGGCCGCTTTGCGTTCACGCTCGAGCAACTCGCACCGACGCTGCAGGAATTCCGCCAGCGCGTCACCGGCAAGAGTGCCACGTCCGAGGTGGCGCTGCTGTCCACCTGCAACCGCACGGAGCTCTACTGCGCGGCCGATGCCGGCCTGGTCGCGCCCGCCGTCGACTGGCTGGCCGCGCGCGGCGGCGTGGCGAGCCACGACCTGATGCACCACGCCTACGTGCTCGAAGGCAGTGCGGCTGCGCGCCACGCCTTCCGGGTCGCCAGCGGCCTCGATTCGATGGTGCTGGGCGAGCCGCAGATCCTTGGCCAGATGAAGCAGGCCGTGCGCGAAGCCAGCACTGCCGGCACGCTGGGCACCACGCTGCACCAGATGTTCCAGCGCTCTTTCGCCGTGGCGAAAGACGTGCGCACCTCCACCGAGATCGGCGCCCACTCCATCAGCATGGCCGCCGCCGCGGTGCGCCTGGCCTCGCAGCTGTTCGAAGACCTGCGCGACACCAAGGTGCTCTTCGTCGGCGCGGGCGAGATGATCGAACTGGTGGCCACGCACTTTGCCGCCCGTCAACCGAAGGCCATGGCCGTGGCCAACCGCACGCTGGAACGCGGCGAGAAGCTCGCCAGCCGCTTCGGCGCCGAAGCGCTGCGGCTTGCCGACCTGCCCCAGCGGCTGTCGGAATTCGACGCCGTGATCTCCTGCACCGCAAGCGCGTTGCCGATCATCGGCCTCGGCGCGGTCGAGCGTGCGCTGAAGGCCCGCAAGCACCGGCCGATGTTCATGGTCGACCTTGCCGTGCCGCGTGATGTCGAACCCGAGGTGTCGCGCC
>DASWSY010000477.1:0-2952 GCA_036402415.1 Rhizobacter sp.
TGGCTGAACGACCACGGCATCGGCGCGATGGCGATCCACGGCAACAAGAGCCAGGGCGCGCGCACCAAGGCGCTGGCCGAGTTCAAGGCCGGCACGCTGCCGGTGCGTGCCGGGGCCTGCGACGAGGCCGGGCTGCGCGGCGCGTGCTGGGCCGGCTTCTGCTCGTGCCGGCCCTGCGCCGGCCGGCCACCCCCGCTGCCGCCGCGTGATGCACCGCCCCCACCGGCGTGGCGATGCCCGCCGCCGCCGCGCTTGACGCCTTCACCGATCGTCATGCGGCCGAGCACGATGGGCTCGGGCTTCTCGTGCGACGGCGGCTCGAAGCCTGGCACGATCTCCTTGGGGATCTCGCGCTTGATGAGCTTCTCGATGTCGCGCAGGAAGATGTTTTCGTCCACGCACACGAGAGACACCGCCTCGCCCTGCGCGCCGGCGCGGCCGGTGCGGCCGATGCGGTGCACGTAGTCCTCGGGCACGTTGGGCAGCTCGAAGTTGACGACGTGGGGGAGTTGGTCGATGTCGATGCCGCGCGCGGCGATGTCGGTCGCGACCAGCACCTGCAGGTCGCCACTCTTGAAGTCGGCCAGCGCCTTGGTGCGCGCGCTCTGGCTCTTGTTGCCGTGGATGGCCATCGCGCTGATGTCTTGCTTCAGCAGGAATTCGACCAGGCGGTTGGCGCCGTGCTTCATGCGCGTGAAGACCAGCACCTGGTGCCAGTCGTTTTCCTTGATGAGGTGCGCGAGCAGCTCCTTCTTCATCTCGCGGCCGACCGGGTGCACCTTCTGCGCGATGGCGTCGTTGGTCTGGTTGCGGCGGGCCACTTCCACCAGCGCCGGCTTGTTGAGCAGGCGATCGGCGAGCGTCTTGATCTCGTCGCTGAAGGTGGCCGAGAAGAGCAGGCTCTGCTTCTGCTGCGGCAGCAGCGCGAGCACCTTCTTGATGTCGTGGATGAAGCCCATGTCGAGCATGCGGTCGGCTTCGTCAAGCACGAAGATCTCGATGTGGCTCAAGTCGAGCGTGCGCTGATGCGCGTGGTCGAGCAAACGGCCGGGGGTGGCCACGAGGATGTCGACCCCCTTCTTCAGCTTGTCGATCTGCGGCTGCATGCCCACGCCGCCGAACATCACCATTGATGTCAGCTTGGTGTGCTTGCCGTAGTTGCGCACGCTTTCCTCGACCTGGGCCGCGAGCTCGCGGGTGGGCGTGAGCACGAGGGCCCGGATGGGCAGGCGGCCCCGTGCGTCACGCACCGCGGGCTTTTGCATCAGGCGGTGCAGCATGGGCAGGGTGAAGCCGGCGGTCTTGCCGGTGCCGGTCTGTGCGCCGCCGAGCAGGTCGCCGCCTTGCAGGACGACCGGGATGGCTTGCGCCTGGATGGGGGTGGGAGTGGTGTAGCCCTGTTCGTGCACGGCACGCAGCAGCGGCTCGGCGAGGCCGAGGGAATCGAAAGACATGGGGTTCCAGAAGAACGATCGGCCTGTCGCTTGAGTGCCAAGCGCCAGTCGCAGGCAGAGGGGAGGAGGGGAGCCGGCGACGCCGTGTGTACAACTCGGGCAGGCTCGTGTCAGAACTGACAGCGCCGCAGTGACTGGGACTGCGACGGTGCCGGCATTCTAGCCCGGGGGCGTTTCAGGCCGGCGCCGTGTGGGCTTGCCGCGACGCCTGCCGTGCACTGATCCACACCGTGGCCATGCCCAGCACGCCCAGCGGCACGCTCAGCCAGGCCAGGTGCTGCATGCCGACCACCGTCGACAGCGCGCCGCCCACCGCGGCGCCGAGCGCCGTGCCCACATAGACCATGGAGCTGTTGAGCGAGAAGAGCAGCGGCGCCTGCTGCGGCGACAGCAGGGCCAGCCGCGTCTGCTGCGGGGCCATCATGCCGAAGCCGGCCACCGTCCACACCATGAAGGCGCCGAGCATCGCCGCGTAGTGGCCTTTCGTGAGCGGCACCAGGGCCATGGTCACGACCATCATCACGAGCTGCGCCATCAGGGTCTTGCGCGGGCCGATGCGGTCGTTGGCCCAGCCGCCGGCGAGCGTGCCCGCCACACCGGCCACGCCGAAGAGCATGAGCGTGGCCGACAGCCGCTCGCCCGACATCGGCACGAGCGCCTGCAGCACCGGCGCGATGTACGACCACACGATGAAGATCGCCATGAAGTAGAGCGCGGTGAGCGAGAGGATCCACCACGCCGCCGCGTTCCTCAGCACGCCCGAGAGCCCCGCGAAGCTGACCGTGGGCGCGGCCATCTGCCGGGGCAGCACGACGGCGAGCGTGGCCGCCGCGGCGAGCGCCATGCCCATCACCAGCACGAAGGGCCAGGGCCAGCCGTGGCGCAGCGCGAGCCATGCGCCCAGCGGCACGCCGATCACGTGGCTGAGGCTCATGCCGAGGAAGATCAACGACAGCGCCCGGCCGCGCATGTGCGGCTCGACGAGCGCCACGGTGATGCCGGCCGCGAGCGGCGTGAACATCGCCCCCACGCCCATCAGCACGCGGCCCGCGAAGAGCACGAGGATGTGCGTGGACAGCGCGCACACCAGGCTGCCGGCCGCGAACATCAATAGACCCGCGCACATCGCCGCGCGCCGCGACCAGCGTGCGGTGGCGATGAGCGCAAGCGGCGTGAGCCCGGCGGTGGCGAGCGCGTAGACCGTCATCGCCTGGCCGGCCGAGGCCACGCTCACGCCGAGACCCAGCGCCAGCGGCTCCAGGATGCCGCTCACGACGAACGCGCCCGTGCCGATGACGAGGTTGCACAGGCTGAGCAGGATCAGAAGGCGTGGCATGAGGGGCGTCAGAAGGCGAAGAGCGGCGACCGTAGCAGAAAGGACCTGTCGGCGCTGTCACCACGCCATCGTTGCTGCCAGCCTCCCGACAGGTCGTCATCCATCGGAGGGACGAGCCCCCCGTAACGAGGGGTGCGTGATCCGTGCCCGCGTCGGTTCACG
>DASWSY010000478.1:0-7263 GCA_036402415.1 Rhizobacter sp.
AGGCGCTCGAAGGCCGGCTGCAGGGTGGCCGGCATCCGGATCGTGACTCGGGCCGGCTCGGCCATGGCCGCGCGCAGGCGGTTGCCCATCAAATCGGTCGTCTCACGCGATGGCGTCATGATCGTCATGCCTTGCCGGTAGCGCGCGTGAGCTTCGCCTGCAGGTCACCGCGCATGGCCAGCAATTCGCGCTCGACCTTCTGGTTGGATTGCGCCCCTTCCTGCTGGACACGGATCACGTCCTGCACCGTGTCGATCAGTTCCTGCTGCACTGCCTTGAGCGTATCGATGTCGATCACGTGGCGCTGGTTAGACTGGGCGGTGGCCACCGCATTCTGGTGCAGCAGCTTGGCATTGCGGCGCATGAACGCGTTGGTGGCGTCATCAATGTTCTGCGCCAGCTCCACCGCATTCTCCTGCTCGTTCAGGCTGAGCGCGAGCACGAAGTCGCGCTTCCATGCCGGAATCGTGATCGTGCGGATGGTGTCGAACTTCTCGACGAGCGTCTGGTTGTTTTGCTGGAGGACCCGGATAAAGGGCAGGCTCTGCAGCGCCGCGTGCTGCAGCACCTGCAGATTGGCCACGCGCCGGTCCAGATTGGCCGCGACGCTGTCGAGATCGGCTACCTGCTGCACCTCGGCCGGGCTCTGTGCCGCTGCCCGCCGGGCGTCGGCCTGTGCGCGGATCTCGTCGAGCCGCACCTTGCCGGCGGCGACGTGCAGGCCGAGCAGGCGGTGCTCCCCCTGCACCGACTCGAACATGGTCTGCAGCGTGCCGTTGCGCGATACGAGCCCGGTACGCGTCGCTTCCACTTCGCTGACCAGCGTCTCGATCTGGGTTTTGGCGGACTGGAACCGGTCCTGCACACTCACCGCACGCCGACGCATCCAGTCGATCGCCGCGCCCACGACGGGCAGCCGCGAACGGCGGTCCGAGAGCGCGCCCATGTTCACGTCGCGGGCGATGTTCACGACAGCGGTGAGCTTCGCCCCGGCCTCGTCGAGATCGCGGTTGTTCACCTGCCCCAGCAGGATGTCGGCGTAGCCCGACGCATGGCTATCGATCGATTGGCCAAACTCGGCCACGGTCAGCGGATTGCTCGCGTCGATCTGTTGCGCGAGGCTCTGGATCTCGGCGAGATCGTCGGGCTTGAGGCCAAGCTCCGCCAGCGCCTTGTCATGGAGCACGGCCGGCAGGTTCGTCGGGGAGGTCACGTTGGGGGTGGACATGGTAGGGTTCCGGGTCAGGTTCAGCGCAGGTTCAATGCAGGGCCGCCGGCGGTTGCACGCTGCGGTCGAGGCTATTCAGGAGGTCGTCATGGGCCTTGGTCGCGGCCGCGATCTTGTCGCTGGACAGGTCCGCGTGGTTCAGCAGACCGATGATGTTGCTGCGCCAGACCGGCAGCAGCACCGTGCAGGTATCCGAGAAGCGGTCCAGCATGCCAATGGCATTGGCCCGGGCGATCCCCAGCTGCACCACTTCGGCTTCGGTCGACTGCAGCAGCATGGCCAGATTGGTCACCCGGCGCGCGAAGCGCTCGCGCGGGTTGTCAAAGGCAAGGGCTTCGGTGGGCATGCCCGCCTGCGGATGCTCCGCAAGGTATTCGCGGCCGGCCTGCACACAGGTGCGCAACTCGGCGATCTGGCCCGCGTTCGCGGCAATCGTCGCTTCGATCTCCCCGATCAGCGTGCGGACCGCCTCGGCGGTCTGCTGGGCGGCCTTGACCCGCTGTTCGAGCTCCAGACGCGAGACCTGATAGCGCACGTTCGCTTCGATCTCGCGGCCCATCAGCTGCGAGAACCACGTCGGCTTGCGCAAGATCTTCTGCGGGTGGGCGCCATTGAGCCCGTCAATCACCGCACTGATCTGCTGATGCAGCAGGCTCACCGGCGAGTTCTCCAGCTTGGCCGACAGCGCGGAGAGCACCGCCGCCCCGCCGTCTTCGCCGCCATAGCTGCCGATGCGTGCGGTATCCACGAACAGCGCCGGGAGGACCACGGTCTTGAGCTCGTGCAGGCGTGCCGGCACGACTGCGGTGGAGGTGGGGGGTTGGGTGGAGTCGGTCACGGTCATGCTGAAATTTGAGGAGACATCCGCCTATCGGCAGGGACGAGCGCAGCTTGACCACCCGAAAGGTGGGCATGCCATGCCGTCCGCACGTCGCGGGTGTCGGTTACCGATTCATTGTGAAGCCAGCGGCGCAGCTGGCCCAGTTGCTCGCCAATACCGCCCTGCACCGCCAGCACGCGCACATGCGCCGGCAGGCCGGCGTCGCGCAGCGCTTCGGTCAGGACACGCCGATAGTGCGCGCCGCCCATCACGAGGATGTCGGTCGGCCGGACACGGGCGATATCCGCCGCCAGATCGCGGCGCACCTTGCCGTCGTCCAGAAACTGCTGGGCCCGGGCTTCGTCCATGCGGCGGTTGTAGTCCGGAATGCAGGTTTGCGCAGAGATCAAGCCAAACTGCGCCGACAGGATGCGCATGGGCAGCCGATTGTCCAGCACGGGCAGACTGTTGCGCAGCACCCGATAGGCCGGCCCATCATAGCGATCCATGGCGCGCAGGGGCTGCGCATCATGGCGCTTGGTATCGCTGCAGGCGATCAACAGGTAGGGCTGCCGCACGGGTTGGGCGCGCAGGGCCCGGGCACGGCGCAGCTCGTCGCGTACGATGCCACGCAGGCGCTGGGCTTCCTCACGGTAGTAGGCCGCGTGTTGCGGTCGATCGGCCGCCCGCTCGCGCTGCGCGTGCAGCACGGCCGTGCGCCGGCATCGCAGCGCGGACAAGACCGCTTCGCAGGCTGATGCGCCTTCCCATGCCCCGGCCAAGGCGCGGGCGTACCAGCGGCTGAACGGCGCGAGGGGATCGACGCGGCTCAGCATGCGATACCCCAGCAGGCTTCGCACCGGCCGGCCGCATCGCGGCCGCGCAGCGCGGTACCGGCGCTGCGCTGCGTCATGCAGCCGGCCAATCCGTCACAGGCATAGTCGTTGAATTTGTCACGCATTTGAAATGGCGTCCCACGGGTGTGTCGTTGGGACCATTGTGTATCGTAATGATACTTTGCGCAACAACTATTTTACTCATTGAGTGCTATGAAAACTGGTGTCGCGCAGGGTCCCCGTCGCGGACGTGTCACGAGACCTGCGGCAGGTTTTTGTTGTAGGTCATGAGGAACTGGTCGAACTGGAGTGCCGCGCGCGGATGATCGCGGAAATAGCGCAGCGCGAGCAGCACGAACGCGACCTGCTTGGTCACGCTCTGCTTGCTGGTCATCATGCGCTTGACGCTGACCTCCGACAGGCCCAGCGCGTCAGCCATGGCCTGATAGTCCGCGAAACCCAACGCATCCTTGAGCGCCACGAGTTGGTCGACGCTCAGGGCGCTAGTGCTCGCGCCCTCCTTGCCCGCCTTGGCGGCCTTGGCAGGCGCGGCGCGCGTGGGCGCCACCGCAGCGGCGCGCGTGGCCTTGTCTGCCGGGCGCGCTTTCGGCTTGGGAGCGGGCGCGGCGCGGGCCGGCGAGCGGGAGGGTGGCGCAGTCTTGACGGTCATAAACGGAATTGGAGGTTAAGGTTGAGAAGGAAGGGCAAGGCTGGCGCGCAAGCGCTCGACCTGCGCGAGCAGCTCCGCCCGTAGTGCCGCCTCGCTGCTCTCGATATCAACGCCATCGGCCGAGCGCCGCAGAAATCCCTTGGGCAGCGTGCCGACGGCCGGAATGCCAAGGGCCAGCGCGACGACGAGACCTGCCGTGTCGACTCCGGTCTGCCCGCCCGAGAGCAACGCTTCGAGCGGGTGATGCACGTGCACCGGCGCCAAGACCCCATACAGCCAGCGATTGAGCGCATCCTGCGTGATGCCGTGGAACGCCAGCGTGTGCAGCCCGTTGCCCGCGATGTTGAGGACCCGGGCCCGCCGCTGCAGCGCCACGACCCGATACACCGCACGTGCCGTCATCACCGGATCGTCGTGGATCGCCAGTGGCAGGCCTTCGTAGCGGAGCGCCGCCGCTGTGCGTGTCAGGCGCTCACCGGCGGTCGTGAAGTCCACGGCAAACGCCAGCGTCAGCTCCGCCGTCGCCGCGTTGTGGCGCGTGCGCGGCGCATAGCTGGCCGACCGGTGCGCCACGAGCGTCAGCCGTGCGTGGTCGCGGTCGCGGTCGCGCTGGGCGGCCGACGTGGGCGCGTCGTGAGCGGCTTGCGTCGGCAGGGCAGCGGGTGGGTGCATCGTGACCTCGGAATATCTGGTATCAGTATGATACTTGGCAAGCAACGAAACACCAAGCCTGCCCCGGGGTATCCGTGGGCGTCGCGGTGCCCGCGTGCCGGCTACCCGCATTGGGTGCGCTGGGTGCGCTGCCCGGCGGCCAGCCGTCGGGCGATCGAAAACAGCATGATGCGCTCGGCCTCATAGTCGGGCTCGTGCATGAACGCCGCCCAGTCACCGTAGGGATAGGCGGGGTCAAAGCCCGGCCAGTTGTTGCCGGTAGGCACCTTGACCTCGATCACGCGCGCGCCGCGTGCCCACAGCAGCCCCCAGCGGGGCGGCAGATCCTCGGGCGCGATCATCCCTTCCGAGCACAGGTAGAAGCGGTAGACCCCCAGTCCGCCGCTTTGCCGTTCCGGCTTCCGGAAGTCGGCACGAAAGTCCGCGCGCGAGGTCTTGCATTCGACGATGGCCGTCGCATTGGTCCGGTAGCCGATCGCATCCATCTGTTCGCGACAGCCGGCCGCATGCAGCTCGGACGCCGTCACACCAAAGCCGCGCCGGCGCAGCCATCGCTCGGCAAGGTGCACGAGCGCATCGTGCGCCGCGCGGCGCGCAGACGGCCGCGACCGGGCAGACAGGATCCGATCCATCTCAGGGCTCACGCGTGCGCTGGGCGAGCAGGTCGATCACGCTCATGGTCTGCCGCATGTAGACCGCATCCCGTGCCGCAGAGCGGCCCAGCGATAGGCTGCACAGGAGCGAGCGTGCGCACGCGCGGTCAATGGCACGCAGTCCCGACATCGCGGCCCCGGAGGATTCCGCGCTCGCCATGCTGGCTGCGCGCAGCAGCAGCGCGCGCCGGGTGACGGGATCGAAGGCGTCGTGGGGGCCCATGGTGACCATGAGGCCCAAGCCAAAGGCGCTGCCCGCGCCCCGGACCGCCTCCTGCCAGCAGCGATTCGCCTTGCGCTCGCAATCCATGGTGACGGCAAGGTCCTGCTGGCGTTGCCGCTCATAGGCCGCGACCGCATTGTGCGTCCCGGCCTGTACGGCGACCACGCCGCAGGTGGCCAACCCCTCGTAGAGCAGGTAGGCGGCCACCACGACCATGATGCGACGCACGAGCAGGGGCGACTGGGCGACTTTCGGGGTGGGCCGCAGGCCGTGGTAGAGGAGGCTCGCGCCGTCGAGGAGCAGCAGCCCGGCCGTCGTCGCAAGGACGACCTCAAAGCGCAGACGGCTGGCAAGGAGGGACAGGGTCACCATCGCCAGCAGGTTGAGGACGATCAGCAGATGGTCGAAGGTGCGACGCAGGCGGGTGGTGGTTGGCAATGCCGTCGCGTTTAGGGTGGTCATGGTCAGTCTGGGTTGGCGGCCCGCGATCGCGATGCGGCGACCGTCGTAGATCGGGTATCGACAATGCGCCCGTCGGGCGCATGTGGGGTGGGTCAGTGGGTGGTTCGGTTGGTTCAATGACGGCCGGGATCGACCTGCAGCGAGCCCGAGGCCCGCGCAATGCTGGTGGGGCGCTCGGCACGGATCAGGCGGCTCTCGCCATCGGCGTACCAGATACCGTGCCCCCATTCGAGCAGCCGCAGATCCTCCTCCAGCGACCGGTAGGACGGGCTGCCCCACGCAAAGCCCATGAAGGAAGGCGCGGCCGGCCACGGGCCGATCACGTGCTGGGCGTAGTGGCACGAGGCCGCCGTCTCGACTCGGTGGAACAGGAATTGACGGGCGTATGCCGCCACGTCGGTGGCCTCCTGAGCAATCTCCGGATCGCTGAACACGAGGTTGTGGCCGGCCGCACGCAGCCGTTGCGGCAGCCCCGCCAGCCCCAGCGCCTCGCCGGCATAGCGCCCGGCGATTTCGTTGAAAACGATCAGGATCGGGCCGAGGCTCGCGCCGAGGTCACGGGTAGCGATGGCGCGCAGCATGCGGGCCGTGCGTGCGCGCCAGACCGGCAGCGCGCCGTGGCTGCGGTTGGGCACACAGTGCCCCACGCCGCCCCGGGCGAACAGCTGGGCGACCACCTCCGGATCGTCGGTGTTCTCGTCCGTCGTGCAGAACCGCACGCCATGTCGCTGCGCCTGCTGGCGCAGCGTCGCGCCAATCGGTGGATGCACGTGCCCGTCCATCCACAGCACCGCCCCACCCTGCGCCAGCGTCTGCTCCCCGAGCGCCGCCAGTGCAAGCGTGCGGCCCGAGCGCCGCGCGCCGACGGTGCGCAGACAGAATCGCTGGGGCAGCCGCACGGGCCGCCCTTCGGCCAGTCCCAGCCGCCAGCCGGGCGCACCGGCCTCCTCGTTAGCCTGACGGCGCATGACGTGCTGCAAGTCCATTGGATGACCTCCCTTGGGCTATTCCGCTTTAGCGGGCGAACATGCGGGTGGCGCTGGGGGTCACCGCCGTGCGGCGCGCCTCCTCATAGCGCGCCTTGGTGTAGAGCGGGATGACGCGATTGACACGGGTCACCACCATCGCCTCGCGCTCGCCCCGGCCATGGCCAAAACCCAGCAGGCGTTGGCTGGCGAGCAGATCCAGCAGCGCCAGCTCCGGCACGAAGATCTCGATGGCCGTCTGGGGCAGCGTTTCGCCCAGCAGCTCGACAGGCTGGGTCAGCAGCGTGAGCCCATCGCCGAAACCGAGATACGCGCTGTGCAGGGGCAGATGCGCGAGCCACGGTGCCTCGTCCGCGTGCATCGTCAGCATCCAGCCCGCCTCGTCCTGCGCGAGGGCGAACAGGTCCGACAGGGTCGGCAGCAAGCGCACGCCCGGAAAGGGCTGCTCCATCTGCTGTATGCCGCTTTCATCACACGAGTTGAGCCACTTGAGGAAGTCGACGACCGCCACGAGGTCATCCGAACGCGAATCTAATGTTTTTTTCGTATCCATTAGAGAAGGATAACCGCAAATATGCTACTGGTGTCTCTATAAAACATGATTCTTGTGTAGAATTTGCGACAACCATTACCCCGGAGTCTTCATGTCGGTCACCGACGAGCCCCTTTCCCTGCACATGCTGGACGGCGTGGCCGCTGAAACGGCGGCCAGC
>DASWSY010000479.1:0-6260 GCA_036402415.1 Rhizobacter sp.
GACCCGGGCGCGCCTGCGCTGGGCAGGGGCCGGGCTGGTGCTGCTGATGCTGGGGGGCCTGGTCTGGCAGGCCGTGGTGGCCAGCCGGGCGCCGCAGTCCCAGGTGGACGGGGTCGAATTCGAACCCGAGGCCCTGGCCCACCCGGACAAGGTCGAGATGCTGGCCCGCATGAACGAGGCCCAGCTCGCGCAGCAGGGCGTCTCGGCGATGACGGCGGCGCTGCGCGCGCCCTCGCCCCAGGCGCTGGCCGCCGACGAGACCGAGGTGTGCGGCCTGGGCCGCGTGAAAGCCGACGGCACCGGCCGTCCGCACGACATGGCACCCATCCGCGACGCCACGCAGCGCCTGCGCGAGCAGATCGTGCCGACGCTGGTCGCGAGCCCCGACGACACCACGCGTGCGGCCGGCCTGCTGATCGTCGCGCTGGGCGACCAGGTGGCCGCCGATGGCCCGGAAGGCCGCGCGACGCGCGCCCGCGACGAACTCGCCTCGCTGGCCGCCTTCACCGGCTCGCCGCAGGTCTACGCGTGGGCCCTTCACGCCTGCCAGAAGCAGCGCGGCGACGGGGTGTGCCGCATGCTGTCCGCCGAACAGTGGGCCCGTCTCGAACCGTCGAATGCGATGGCCTGGCTGCAGGTGGCCGCCGACGCGCGCGTGCGCCGTGACGAGGCCGCGGTGGCCGAGGCGATGTACCGCGTGTCGCAGGCGCCACGCTCCGACGCCCGGCAGGGCACGCTCGTCGGCACGGTGCTGGCCAAGATGCCGCCCGAGGCCGACCTGCTCGCGCGCATCGGCCTGGCCCAGGAACTCGCCAGGCTCGAAGCGCGCGCCGAGTTGCCGCTGGTGGCCGCGAGCCAGCATTGCGGCGCCAGCGAGGTGCGGGACGCCAACCGGCAGCAGGTGTGTGCCGCGGTGGCCGATGTGCTGAGCCGGCGCGGCAGCACACGTGCCGAGGCGGCGCTGGCCGCGAGCATCGGCGAGCGTGCCGGCTGGGCGGCCGAACGCGTGGCCGCGGCCGGCGAGGAGCGTGATGCGCTGGCCGAGATGAGCGGCGCTGCCTTGGCACCCAACGCCTGGAGCTGCACGGCGCTGGCCCAGGCGCTGGCGCACTTCCATGAATCCGCTCGCCATGGCGAACTGGCCACGCTGCGCAACGCGCTCAAGCGTTCGCCGGACGGCGCCGGCGTGCTGGCACGGCGCTACCGCGAGGCACAGGCCACACGGGTGGCCTCGGCAGCGAGCGCTGCCTCGACGGTCTCGCCGTAGCGGCGCCCGCGCGGGCGCCGCTCAGGGCTGCAGCACGGCGGCCAGCTCGGTGACATAGCGCTGGCGGTAGGTCGCCGGCGCGGGGCCTTCGAAGGTGTTGGCGATGTCGCACTTCACGATGCGCTGGCCGTCCACGTCCCACCAGCAGGTGCCGTCGTTGCGGTACGTGGCCTGCCCCGCGGGGCCGTTCTGGAGCTGGAAGTCGTTGCTGTTGGTCAGCACCGTCTGGAAGCTCACGCGCAGCGCGTTGAAGGTGCCGGCGGCCGTCGTCACGGGCTCCAGCGCTTCCACCCGCGCGGTGTGGGCGGCGTCTTCGCGGTAGCCGAGCGCGCAGCTGTAGTTCCAGCCCGAGCTCCAGGTCTTGCCCACGTAGAGCGGGAAGCTCAGGTAGTCGCGCCGCGGGTTGAAGGCGCAGGCGTTGCTGGTCGACGAGATGAAGCGCGTCACGCGGTTGCCCGCCCGGTCGTTGAGGTAGCGCTCGCTGATGAAGCCGTTGGCCTCGGCCCGGTCGATGTTGTAGCTGCCGTCGGCGTTGACCGCGGTGATGGTCTGCGTGTAGCTGCGGTTGATCACGGCGCCGCCGAGCTGGGTGTCGGTTTCGGTCCAGCGGCTGCTCTGGCCGACCTGGCGCGAGGCGTCGGGGAAGTAGACCTTGCCGATATAGCTCGCCTCGAGCGCATAGGTCTTCAGGTAGCCGGCCGGTGCCGGGGTGGCGCCGAAATAGGTGTTCCGGTAGGTGCACTTCACGATGCGCTGCACCGAGGTCGCCCACCAGCAGGTGCTTTCCACCAGGTAGGCCGCTTCGCCGTTGGCGCCGTTGTGCAGGTTGGCGTCGTTGCTTCTGGTGTAGAGCGTGACGTAGCCGATGCGCAGCGCGTCGAAGCTGCCGGCGGCGATGGTGATGGTTTCGCGGCCGGTCACGGCCGAGAGCTGGGTCGCGGTTTCGCGGTAGCCGAGCGCGCACTGGTAGTTCCACTGCGAGGCCCAGACCTTGCCCACGTGCAGCGGGTAGCTGACGAAGTTGCGGTTCGGGTCGTAGGTGCAGAGGTTGCCGTTGTTGACGTACTCGCGGCTCAGGCGGTTGCCGTCGGCATTGGCGCGGTAGCGCTCGAAGGTCACGCCACCGGGGGTGCCGCGGTTGAAGCTGAAGCTGCCGTCGGCTTCCACTGCGGTGATGCGGTCGCCGTAGGAGCGCTGCTGCGTGGTGCCGCCGACGGTGGTTTCCTGCTGCTGCCACACGATGGTGTCGTTGACCTCGCGCGGGCCGGCGGTGAACTGCTCGGGCCGCTGCCGGGCCTGCGCCTGGGCTTCGCGGCGAAGTTCGGCCTGGGCCGACTCGGCACGGGTGTCGGCCGACTGGCTGGCCGAGGTGTCGGTGTCGCCACCGCCGCCGCACGCGGCGAGCAGGCATGACACGGTGATGCCGGCCGCGGCCAGCGAAATGCGCTTCATCTCGATTCCTCCCTGATCCCTGGACACCCGCACGACGGCGGGGCCGGCCCTCCCAGGCCGACGCGGGATTTTAGGCCGGGCGTGCGAATCAGGCGGCCAGCGCTTTCCCCAGCGCCCTTTCGAGGGATGGCGCTTCCGGCCCGAACGCGTAGGCGTCCATGCCGAGGCTGCCGTAGGTCACGGCCTCGTGCAGCCGACGCGGCGCCGTCTCGCGCCCACCCGCGCCCGCGGCCACGAACCAGGGCAGCAGGTGCTCGTCGGTGGGGTGCATCTCGTGCGCGTGGGGCGCCTGCTGGCGGTATGCGAGCAGGGCGTCCCAGTCGCAAGCGGTGCTGCGCTGCTGCATCCACTGGCGGAAGGCCGCGCTGTCGGGCGCTTCGGGCGCATCGGTGGCAGGGCGCCGGGCGCCGAAAAGCCGGCCCAGGTTGTGGGTGATGCTGCCGGTGCCCATCACCAGCACGCCTTGCGCGCGCAGCGGCGCGAGCGCCTCGCCGAGCGCGAACTGCTGCGATGGCGGGAGCGTCGGCACCCAAGCCAGCGGCAGCACCGGGATGCCGGCTTCGGGGAACATGAAGCGCAGCATGGTCCAGATGCCGTGGTCGAGGCCTCCCTCGTCGACACGGTGCACCGGCCAGCCGGCGTCGGCCAGCGCCTGCTGGACCTGCTCGGCGAGCGCGGGCGCACCTGGGGCGTCGTAGCGCAGCCGGTACAGGGCCTCGGGAAAGCCGCCGAAGTCATGCACCGCCGCATGCTGCGCACCGGCCAGCAGCACCGGCTCGCGCGCAAGGCTGTGCGCCGAGACGGCCAGGATGGCGCGCGGCACGCCGACGCTGGCCGTGAGCGCGTCGCCGAGACGCTTCAGGAAGGGGCCGGTCGACCCAGGCTCCAGCGCGAGCATCGGCGAGCCGTGTGACAGGAAGAGGGCGGGAAAGCTGCGGGTGTCCATGCAGAGCATTGCAGCACCGCGCCTCGGCCGCGGGGTTCGCCCAATTTGCACGCAGCGTTCGCCCGCGGCAGGTGGCGTGAAGGGCTTGGCCTCATGGGGTAAGGTGCGGCCACCCGACGGAGAAGAACATGTCTGTGCAGTCCCACGCCCCCCGGTCCCAGGCTTCATTGTGGCAACTCGCATGGCGCCAGATGGCGCGCGATTTCCGCGCCGGCGAGTTGCGGCTGCTGCTGGTGGCGGTCACGCTCGCGGTGGCCGCGCTCACCGCGGTGGGCTTCTTCGCAGACCGGCTGAACGGGGGCCTGGCACGCGACGCGCGCCAACTGCTGGGCGGCGACGCCATCATCGCGAGCGACCAGCCGCTGCCGCCGGTCTTCGCGCAGAAGGCGCAGGCCCTCGGGCTCAAGGTGGCGCAGACCGCGGCCTTCCCCAGCATGGGCCGCGCGCCCGACGACAAGGGCGGCAGCTCGCGCCTGGTGTCGGTCAAGGCCGTGAGCGATGCCTACCCGTTGCGCGGCAAGCTGCGCGTGATCCCGGCGACCGGCGAGGCCGAACAGGCCGTGGCCCAGGGCCCGGCACGCGGCACGGTGTGGGTCGACGCGCCGCTGCTCGATTCGCTCAACCTGCAGATCGGCGACGACCTGCTGCTGGGCGACGCCACGCTCAAGATCGCGTCCGTCATCGTCGTCGAGCCCGACCGTGGCGCCGGCTTCCTCGCGTTTGCACCGCGCGTGATGCTGCACGAGGCGGATCTCGGCGCGACGGCGCTCATCCAGCCCGCCAGCCGCGTGACCTACCGCATGGCCGTGGCGGTGCCGGGCACCAACGAGGCGCCGCTGCGCGAGTTCGTGCGCTGGGCCGACGAGCAGGTGAAGGGCCGCACCGTGCGCGGCGTTCGCGTCGAATCGCTCGAGACCGGCCGCCCCGAGATGCGCCAGACGCTCGACCGTGCCGAGAAATTCCTCAACCTCGTGGCGCTGCTGGCCGCGCTGCTGGCCGCGGTGGCGGTGGGCATTGCCGCGCGCGACTTCGCCGAGCGCCACCTCGACGACTGCGCCATGCTGCGCGTGCTGGGCCAGGCGCAGCGCACGATCGCGCTGCAGTACCTGATCGAGTTCGCGCTCGTGGGCCTGGCCGCGAGCCTGGCGGGCGTGGCCATCGGCTTCGGCGTGCACTACGTCTTCGTCTGGCTGCTGTCGGGCCTGGTGAGCGCCACGCTGCCGCTGCCCACCGTGTGGCCGGCGCTCTTCGGCGTGGGCGTGGGCTTCACGCTGCTGATGGGCTTCGGGCTGCCGCCGGTGCTGCAGCTCTCGCAGGTGCCGCCGCTGCGCGTGATCCGCCGCGACGTGGGCGCACTCAAGCCGGCGTCGATCGCGGTGCTCGGCGCGGGTGCGGCAGGCTTCGTGGCCTTGCTGCTGGCGGTGTCGTCCGACCTGCAGCTCGGCCTGATCGCGGTGGGTGGTTTTGCCGGGGCGGTGGCGGTGTTCGCGCTGCTGTCGTGGCTGGCGGTGCAGGTGCTGCGCCGTGCGGTGCCCGAGTCGCGCGCGCCCCGCTGGCTGGTGCTGGCCACGCGCCAGATCGCGGCCCGGCCGGCGTTCGCGGTGCTGCAGGTCTCGGCGCTGAGCGTGGGCCTGCTCGCGCTCGTGTTGCTGGTGCTGCTGCGCACCGACCTCATCTCGAGCTGGCGCCAGGCCACGCCGCCCGATGCGCCCAACCGTTTCGTGATCAACATCCAGCCCGACCAGGGCGAGGCTTTCCAGGCGCGGCTGCGCGCCGCGGGCGTGGCGAAATTCGACTGGTACCCCATGATCCGCGGCCGCCTGGTGGCCATCAACGGCCAACCCGCCAACCTCGACGACTACACCGACGAGCGTGCCAAGCGCCTGCTCGACCGCGAGTTCAACCTCAGCCACAGCGCCATGCCGCCCGCGCACAACAGCGTGACCGCCGGGCGCTGGGTGAGCGAGGAGAAGGGCGGCCTGAGCGTGGAGGAGGGCCTGGCGGAGACGCTGCGCCTCAAGCTCGGCGACACGCTGCGCTTCGACCTGGCGGGGCTCATGGTCGAAGGCCGCATCACCAGCCTGCGCAAGGTCGACTGGGGCTCGATGCGCGCCAACTTCTTCGTGATGTTCCCGAACGCGCAGATGGCCGACGTGCCGGCGACCTACATCGCCGCGTTTCGCGCGCCGCCGGTGGCGGGCTTCGACAACGCGCTGAGCCGGGAGTTTCCGAACATCACCAACGTCGACGTTTCGGCCTCGATCGGGCAGATCCAGGCGGTGCTCGACCAGGTGGTGCGGGCGGTCGAGTTCCTGTTCACCTTCACGCTGGCGGCGGGGCTGGTGGTGCTGTTCGCCGCGGTCACCGCCACGCGCGAGGCGCGGGCCCGCGAGTTCGCGGTCATGCGGGCGCTGGGCGCGAGCGGCAAGCTCCTGGCGCAGGTGCAGCGGGCCGAGTTGCTGGGGGTGGGGGCGCTGGCGGGCGTGCTGGCGTCGCTTGCGGCGGTGGTCGTGGGGTGGGCGCTGGCGCGTTATGCGTTCCAGTTCACCTGGTCGGCGTCGCCGTGGGTGCCGCTTGCGGGCGGGGTGGCGGGCG
>DASWSY010000480.1:0-4443 GCA_036402415.1 Rhizobacter sp.
GCACGTCAGGTCGCACTTGAGCGTCCAGGAGGCATTGGTGTAGCCGAACGACACCGCGAGGTTGGGCACGTCGCTGTACATCGTGCCCTTGTAGCCGAAGGTCCTGGCCGCTTCCACGCGGCGGCCGTCCACCTTCAGGCCCATGTCGTCGAGCGTGCTCAGCACGAGGCCGGTGGCGGTGACGACGAGGTCGGCCTCCAGCTCGGTGCCCGACTTGAGGCGGATGCCCTTGGTCGTGAAGGTCTCGATCTCGTCGGTGACGACCGACGCCTTGCCCGAGCGGAGCATGCGGAACAGATCGCCGTCGGGCACGAGGCACAGGCGCTGGTCCCAGGGCTTGTAGCGCGGGGTGAAGTGCTTCGCCACGTCGACCTGGCGGCCGATGACGGCCTGGACGCCCTTGAGGAGGTAGCTCTTCACCTGCTCCGGGCGGCGCTTGCAGAGGCGGTAGAAGTACATGGACAGCAGCACGTTCTTCCAGCGCGTCAGGACATAGGCCCAGCTTGCCGGCATCACCCGGCGCAGGGCGTTGGCGATGCGGTCCTGCGCGGGGCGCGACACCACGTAGGTGGGCGAGCGCTGCAGCATGGTCACGTGCGCGGCGGATTTCGCCATCTCGGGCACGAGCGTCACGGCCGTCGCGCCGCTGCCGACCACCACCACGCGCATGCCGGCGTAGGCGATGTCGCTCGTCCACTTCTGCGGGTGCACCACGCGGCCGGCGTACTGCCCGATGCCCGGGAAGTCGGGCAGGTAGCCGCCTTCGTAGCGGTAGTAGCCGCTGCACATGAAAAGGAAGTTGCAGGTGAAGGTGGCACGCTCACCGTTGTGGCGCTCGACCTCCACCGTCCACCTGGCATCGGGCGTGGACCACGCCGCCCCCACCACCTTGTGGCCGAAGCGGATGTGCCGGTCGATGCCGTGCTCGACCGCGGTTTCGCGGATGTACTGGAGGATGCTCGGGCCATCGGCAATGGCCTTGGCCTGCGTCCAGGGCTTGAAGCGGTAGCCCAGGGTGTACATGTCGGAATCGGAACGGATGCCGGGGTAGCGGAACAGGTCCCAGGTGCCGCCGATGGCCTCGCGGCCTTCAAGGATGAGGTAGCTGCGGCCAGGGCATTCGGCCTTGAGGTGGCAGGCCGCGCCGATGCCGGAGAGGCCGGCGCCGACGATCAGCACATCGGTGTGGTGGGTGGACATGGGCTCGCGTGGAAGTGGAAGCCGATAGCATCGCGCCGATTGCGTCCACCGAATCTAAGGCGTTCACCTTACATCCGGCAAAGGCACGGCTGCCGGCATCGTCTCACGCTGCGGGCCGCAAGCCCCTGTCGCCTCAGGGGCCGAAGCACAGGGCGACGACCCGCTCCCACAGCCCGTGACCGAGCGCCCAGCCCGACGCCGCCACCAGGCCCGCGCCGGCCAGGCGCACTGCCCAGCGGCCCGTGGCCAGGCTGGCCACGCCGCCAGGACCCAGGCGTGCCCAGAGCAACGGCCCGGCCACGAGGCCGGCCGAGGAGGCCATGGCAAACGCCGCCATCACCGCCGCACCCGAGGCCGCGCTGCCCGCGAGCGTGGCCACGACCAGGGCCGACTGCAGGAGGCCGCACGGCCACGCGAGCCACAGCATGCCTGCGCCGGCCGCGCGCGCCGGGCCCTGCACCCGTTGCCAGCCTTGTGCGGCCAGCGCGGGCGGCAGCGGTCTGCCCTGCCCTTGCATCCAGCGCGGCTGTTGGCCGGTCCAGAGCAGCCAGAGGCCGAAGCCGAGCACGGCCAGGTGCACGAGCAGCCACACGGGGCGCAAGGCGGGCGCGGCATCGCCGAGCCGCTGCAGCAGCGCCACGCTCGACGCCGCCACGGCACCTCCGGCCGCATAACCGACGAGGCGCCCGAGGTGGAAGCCCAGGGTGGCGTGGCGCAGGTTGCCGCGGCTGCAAGCACGGATCACGCCGGTGCTGCTGCCGCCGCACATGGCCAGGCAATGCGGCACGCCGGCCAGGCCCATCAAGGCGGCGCTGATGACGAGCGCGAACTCCATCGTCCTGCTCTTCTTCTAGATGATGCGGGAGAACCTCTCGCGCTGGCGGTCGGCCTGCAGGTGGCGGTCGAACACCATCGCCACGGCGCGTACGAAGTACCAGCCCATGCGCGTGACCTGGATGGCGTGGGGCTCGATCTCCACCAGGCCTTGCGCGGCCATCGCTTCCATCTGCGCCAGCTCGTCGCGAAAGTACTCCCGCACGTTGACGAGGTGCGCGAGCTCGATGGACTCGAACTCCAGCCGCCCCTGGCACATGAGCGCCATGATCACCGCGCGGCGCACCAGGTCGTCGCGCGTGAGCGCCAGGCCGCGCGCCACGGGCAACTGGCCCTGGGCCAGGGCGTCGT
Source organism: Rhizobacter sp. (assembly GCA_036402415.1). Taxonomy (GTDB): domain Bacteria; phylum Pseudomonadota; class Gammaproteobacteria; order Burkholderiales; family Burkholderiaceae_C; genus Rhizobacter. The sequence goes on from DASWSY010000480.1 coordinate 2,386, forward strand.
AGTACTCGGGCAGGGTCTTGGCGTTCTGGCTGTAGGTGGCGCCGATGTGGCCGATGGCCGAGACGCCGAGTGCCACCAGGTCGCAGTCGGGTTGCGTGCTGTAGCCCTGGAAGTTGCGGTGCAGGCGGCCCTGGCGCTTGGCGACGGCCAGCGCGTCGTCGGGCAGCGCGAAGTGGTCCATGCCGATGTAGACGTAGCCCGCGGCGAGGAAGGCCGCGATTGCGTCGCTCAGCATGCCCACGCGGTGGCCGGCCGGTGGCAGCTCGCTGATCTCGATGCGCCGCTGCGGCTTGAAACGCTGCGGCAGGTGCGCATAGGCATAGAGCGCGATGCGGTCGGGCCGCAGCGTGTTGACCTGCGCCACGGTGCGCGCGAACGACGCCGGGTTCTGCCGGGGCAGGCCATAGATGAGGTCGACGTTGATCGATTCGAAGCCGATGTCGCGTGCCGCGTCCATCAGCGCCTTCACCTGCTCGAAGGGCTGCACGCGGTGCACCGCGCGCTGCACCTGCTCGTCGAAGTCCTGCACGCCGAAGCTCAGACGGTTGAAGCCGAGCTTGAAGAGGTGATGCAGCCGCTCGCGCGTGACCGTGCGCGGGTCGACCTCGATCGACATCTCGGCCCCGGGCGCGATCCGGAAGTGATGTCGCAGCGCCGCCAGCAGGCGGCTCAGCTCGCCATCGTCGAGGAAGGTCGGCGTGCCGCCGCCCAGGTGGAGCTGCGACACGCTCTGCCCCACGCCGAGCAGCGCGGTGTGCAGGTCCATCTCCTGTTCAAGCGCGGCGAGGTAGGCCTCGGCCCGGCTGTGGTCGCGCGTGACGACCTTGTTGCACGCACAGTAGTAGCAGACCGATTCGCAGAACGGGATGTGCACGTAGACCGAGAGCGGCGCGGCGGCCGCACCCTGTGCGCGCAGACGCGCGGCCTGGGCGTAGTCGACCTCGCCGAAGGCTTCGACGAAACGGTCGGCCGTGGGGTAGGAGGTGTAGCGCGGGCCGGCGACGTCGAAACGCTGCAGCAGCTCGGGGGTGATCTTGAACTCGGCGGCGGGGGTAGGCACCGGTTGGGGGCACAGGACATCGCTCATGGTGCCGATACTGTGCCCAAGCGACCAGGGCACGCCTTGACTCACGTCAAGCGCCGCGGCGGGCCCGGAAACCAGAATTCCGGACAGCTTGAGGTGCATCACATGCCTGACACTGCCCCACCCGTTTCCGCGAGCGCCATGACCCTGCGCCGCAGCCACACGCCCGCGCCGGCGCCCACGTTGAAGGTCGCCTGTTCGAGTTGCAGCCTGCGCGAGTTGTGCCTACCGGTGGGCCTGTCACCGACCGACATGGCGCGGCTCGACACGCTCGTGACCACGCGCCGCAGCGTGGCGCGGGGGGAGATGCTGTTCCGCGAAGGCGACACGTTCCAGAGCCTCTTCGCCGTGCGCACCGGCTTCTTCAAGACCTGCGTGTCGCTCGAAGACGGTCGCGACCAGGTGACCGGCTTCCAGATGGCCGGGGAGTTGCTGGGGCTCGACGGCATCGGCGGCGAGCGGCACAGCTGCAACGCCGTGGCGCTGGAGGATTCGCAGTTGTGCGTGATCCCGTATTCGCAGCTCGAATCGCTGTCGCGCGAGTTCGGCGAGCTGCAGCGTCAGTTCCACAAGATCATGAGCCGCGAGATCGTGCGCGACCACGGCGTGATGCTGCTGCTGGGCTCCATGCGGGCCGAGGAGCGGCTGGCGGCCTTCCTGCTCAACCTCACGCAGCGCCTGCAGGCGCGGGGTTTCTCGTCGTCGTCACTCGTGCTGCGGATGACGCGGGAGGAGATCGGGTCCTACCTCGGGCTCAAGCTGGAGACCGTGAGCCGGACGTTCTCGAAGTTTCATGATGATGGGCTGCTGGAGGTGAAGCAGCGGGATATTCGGATCCTGGATGGGGCGGGCTTGCAGCGGCTGGTTAACAGTGCGCGTTGTTGAGGTTGTGTTCACTGCGTGAGGCTGCATGCCGGGATTTCGCCCCGGCGGGCGACCTACGTTCTTTGCTTCGCCAAAGAAAGCAGGCAAAG
>DASWSY010000481.1:0-9198 GCA_036402415.1 Rhizobacter sp.
AAACGTGAACCAGCTCGCCGCCAACCTCACGACGCAGGTGCGGGCCATCGCCGAGGTGGCGACCGCGGTGACGCAGGGTGACTTGACGCGCTCCATCACGGTGAAGGCGCAGGGCGAGGTGGCCGCGCTCAAGGACACCATGAACGAGATGATCCGCAACCTGAAGGACACCACGCAGAAGAACACCGAGCAGGACTGGCTGAAGACCAACCTCGCCAAGTTCAGCCGCATGCTGCAGGGCCAGAAAGACCTGCTCACGGTGGGCCAGCTCATCCTCTCGGAGCTGGCGCCGGTGGTGGGTGCGCAGCAGGCCGAGTTCTACGTGCTGACAGGCACGTCGGGCGCCACCAAGCTCAAGCTCTTCGGCAGCTACGCCTCGGGCGGGCAGGAGTCGCACGGCAAGGAGGTGGAGCTCGGCCAGGGTCTGGTCGGCCAGTGCGCGATCGAGAAACGCAAGATCCTGCTCACCAACGTGCCGAGCCAGGCCTTCCGCATCGCCACCGGCCTCTCCGAAGCCGCGGCGATGGACGTGCTGGTGCTGCCCATCGTCTTCGAGGGCGAGGTGCGCGGCGTGCTGGAGCTAGCTTCGCTGGAGCGCTTCAACCCGGCGCACCAGGCCTTCCTCGACCAGTTGACCGAGTCCATCGGCATCGTGATCAACACGATCAGCGCGAACATGCGCACCGAGGACCTGCTGAAACAGTCGCAGTCACTGGCGGAGGAATTGCAAAGCCGACAGCAGGAATTGCAGCAAACCAACGAGGAGCTGCAGGAGAAGGCCCGACTGCTGGTGCACCAGAACCAGGAGGTGGAGCGCAAGAACGCCGAGGTGGAGCAGGCGCGCCAGGCCCTGGAAGAAAAGGCCGAGCAGCTCGCGCTGACCTCCAAGTACAAGTCGGAGTTCCTCGCCAACATGTCGCACGAGCTGCGCACGCCGCTCAACTCGCTGCTCATCCTCTCCGACCAGCTCTGCAAGAACGCCGAAGGCAACCTCACCACCAAGCAGGTGGAGTTCGCCAAGACCATCCACCTGTCGGGCAACGACCTGCTCGCGCTCATCAACGACATCCTCGACCTGTCGAAGATCGAGTCGGGCACGGTGGTGGTGGATGTGAGCGAGCTGCGGCTGGAAGACCTGCAGCGCAGCGTGGACCGCAGCTTCCGCCACGTGGCCGAGAGCAAGCACGTCGAGTTCGAGATCGCCACGCAGCCTTCGCTGCCCAAGACGGTGGTCACCGACGTCAAGCGCCTGCAGCAGATCATCAAGAACCTGCTGTCCAACGCCTTCAAGTTCACGCACCAGGGTTCGGTGCGCCTCTCGCTCGAGGTGGCGCAGGGCGGCTGGTCTCGTGACAACGACGACCTCAACCGGGCCACCCAGGTGCTGGCGTTCTCGGTCACCGACACGGGCATCGGCATCTCGCCCGACAAGCAGCAGATCATCTTCGAGGCCTTCCAGCAGGCCGACGGCTCCACCAGCCGCAAGTACGGCGGCACCGGCCTGGGCCTGGCCATCAGCCGCGAACTGGCCCGCCTGCTCGGCGGCGAGATCAAGCTCGTGAGCGCCCCGGCGCAGGGCAGCACCTTCACGCTCTACCTGCCGCAGAGCTACAGCCCCACGCGCAGCCCGCGCCACGGCCGCTCGGCCCAGCCGGCGCAGGACGTGGTGGCCCGCGAGCTGCCCGCCATTCCCGAACTCGCCGCGCTGCCGCCGCCGGCCCCACGCGTGCTGGTGGGTCCGCAGCCGCTGGCCGAGGACCTGCGGGATCCCGCGCTCTCCAACCCCGCCAACGACGACCGCAACGACGTCCTGCTCGGCGACAAGGTGCTGCTCATCGTCGAGAACGACGTCGCCTTCGCCCAGGTGCTGCTGCAGGCGGCGCGGCGCGTGGGCTTCAAGGGCCTGGTCAGCACCAGCGGAGCGGCGGCGCTTGCAATGACGCGTGACTTCCAGCCCTCGGTGATCACGCTCGACATCTTCCTGCCCGACATGGAAGGCTGGCGCATCCTCGAACGGCTCAAGAGCGACCTCGCGACCCGGCACATCCCGATCTGCGTGGTCTCGACCGACGACTCGCGCGAGCGTGCGCTGCACTCGGGCGCGGTGGGCTTCCTCACCAAGCCGTTGCAGTCGGCCGACGAAGTGGAACAGGCGCTCGGCCACCTCTACGAGTTTGCCGACCGGCGCAAGAAGCGGCTGATGGTGATGATGGCCGCCACGCCCCTGCGCGAGGCCTACCTCGAAGCGCTCGATGCCGACACCGACGTGGTGGAGCCGGACTCGGCCGCCGCCGCGCGCGTGCAACTGCGCAGCGGCAACATCGACTGCCTGATCACCGATGGCAGCATGTCCGATTTCGGCCCCGAGGACGTGATCGAGGCGCTGGAGTCGCGGCCCCTGTCGCGCCAGATGCCCATCGTGCTCGCCAGCAGCGCCCCGGCGGTCACGTCGGTCTGGGGACGCGGCCACAGCGCCTTTGCGCTGCGCCGCGCGGCCTCGATCGAGCACATGCTCGATGCCACTGCGTTCTTCCTGCACCGCGGCGAGGCGTCGTTCACGGAGGTGGAGCGCCGCTCGGTGCAGGCGGTGGTCGACGGCGACCGCACGCTCGAAGGCAAGAAGGTGCTGATCGTCGACGACGACATGCGCAACATCTTCGCGCTCGCCACCGTGCTCGACGCGCACGGCATGGTCATCGTCTCGGCCGAGAACGGGCGAGATGCGATCCGCCTCGTGGAGACCGACCCCGAGATCGACGTCGTGCTGATGGACATCATGATGCCGGAGATGGACGGCATGGAGACCATGCGCCGCATGCGCAAGCTGCCGCGCGGCAAGGAGCTGCCACTGATCGCCGTGACCGCCAAGGCGATGAAAGGCGACCGCGAGAAGTGCATCGACGCGGGCGCGTGGGACTACCTCTCCAAACCGGTCGACACGGCCTACCTGCTCGTGGTCCTGCGAGGCTGGTTGTGCCGATGAACACCCCATCGCTCGTGGCCGCAGGGACGCCGGTGCCCGACGAGGAGCGTGTCAACATCCTCATCGTCGACGACCTGCCCGAGAAGCTGCTGGTCTTCCGCACCGTGCTGGAAGAGCTCGGCCAGGAGCTCGTCTTCGTGCGCTCGGGCCGCGAGGCGCTGCGCGAGGTGCTGCAGCGCGAGTTCGCGGTGATCCTGCTCGACGTCAACATGCCCGACATCGACGGCTTCGAGACGGCGACCCTGATCCGCCAGTACAAGCGCTCGGTCGACACGCCGATCATCTTCATCACCTCGTATGCGGATGAGATCCAGACCGAGCGCGGCTATGCGCTGGGCGCGGTCGACTACATCCTCTCGCCGGTGGTGCCGCACATCCTGCGCAGCAAGGTGCGGGTGTTCGTGCGCCTCTTCGCGCTGCAGCGCCACATCCGCCGGCAGGCCGATGCGCGCGCCGCGCTGGCCGCGGCCGAAGCGGCGCAGGCGGCCGCCGAAGACAGCGACCGACGCTCCGCCTTCCTGGCCAGTGCCAGCCATGTGCTCAACAGCTCGCTGCAGGCCGCGGTGAGCCGGCGCGACCTGGCGCGCCTGCTGGTGCCCACCGTGGCCACGACCGCCGTGGTGGTGGGCAGCGAAGACCTCGACAGCCGGCCCGAGGTGGTGCTTGCCCACGACGGCGAAGTGCGCGAGCTCGCCTGGACCGCGCTCGACGGCAGCGTGCGCGTGGCCTTGCGCCGCGCCATCAAGGACCGCACCCGCGTCGACCTCGACCAGAACCTGCTGGCCGCGCTGGAAGAAGCGGTGCAAGACCCCGCGGCCCCGCCGGAGTCACCGCCCGCAGAGCGGCGCACTCGCCACTGGCAGCGCGCCGCGGCGCTGCCGCTCACCAACGGCGACCGGCTGCTGGGGGCGCTCTTCGTGGCCAGCGACGGCAGCGACCACCTGGTCGACTGGCGCGTGCTCAACGACCTGGCGGCCCGCGCCGCCGCGGCGCTGGAGAACGCGACGCTCTACGGCAGCCTGCAGAGCGAGATCGTCGAACGGCGCGCCGCCGAGATGGAGCTCCAGGAAGCCGGCCGCCGCAAGGACGAATTCCTCGCCATGCTGTCGCACGAACTGCGCAACCCGCTCGCGCCCATCCGCACCGCGCTGGAGGTGATCCGCCGTGTGGCGCCGCCGGACCCGAAGCTCAACCGTGCGTCCGAGATCATGGTGCGGCAGGTGCAGCAGATGACGCGCCTGATCGACGAGCTGCTCGACGTGGCGCGCATCAGCCAGGGCAAGATCGTGCTCGCACGCGAGAAGGTCGATCTCAACGCGGTGATCGCGCAGAGTGTCGAGACGGCGCAGCCGCTGGTGGATGCGCGCGGGCAGACGCTGCGCGTCGCGCCGCTGCCCGACCCGGTGTGGTTGCAGGGCGACTTCGCGCGGCTTGCGCAGATCCTGTCCAACCTGCTCAACAACGCCTCGAAGTACAGCGAGCGCGGCACCACGGTGAGCCTGCAGGCGAGCCTGGACGGCGAAGGCGCGGTGATCCGCGTGCGCGACCAGGGCATCGGCATCGACGCGCAGTTGCTGCCGCGCATCTTCGACCTCTTTACCCAGGGCGCGCGCGGCCTCGACCGTTCGCAGGGCGGCCTGGGCGTGGGCCTCACGCTCGCGCGCCGCCTGGCCGAGATGCACGGAGGCCGGCTCGAAGCGGCGAGCGAGGGTGTGGGCAAGGGGTCGGAGTTCATCCTGCGCCTGCCCTGCGTGGGCCTGATCGGCGGCACCGAGGTGGTGGCGGCGCCCGCGCAGCAGGAGGCCCCGCCCTCGTGCCGGGTGCTGGTGGTCGACGACAACCGCGACGCGGCGCAGAGCGTGGCCAGCTTCTTCGAGCTGAGCGGCCACGACGTGCGCATCGCGGGCGATGGCGGCGAGGCGCTGGTCGCGGCCGAGCTCTTCGCGCCCGAGGTGGTGGTGCTGGACATCGGCTTGCCGGTGCTCGACGGCTACGAGGTGGCCCGGCGCCTGCGCCAGACGCCGCTCGGGGGCAGCGTGCTGCTGCTCGCGCTCACCGGCTACGGGCAGCGCGAGGACCGGCAGAACGCCGAAGCCGCCGGCTTCGACCACCACTTCGTGAAGCCGGCCGATCCCGAGGTGCTGCTGAGCTGCATCGACGGTTGGCTGCGCCAGCGTGCGCGGCCGGCGGCGTCGCGCACCAGCGCCTGAGCGCCGGCGCGGGCAGCTTCTGTCAGTCGACGCGGGTGCAGTCGCGCCCGTCGCGTTTGGCGCGGTAGAGCGCGTTGTCGGCGCGCTGCAGCAGCAGCTCCGGGGTTTCGCCCGGGCGGTAGGCCGCGATGCCGCAGGAGAAGGTGGCCGAGAAGCCCGGGGCGACGGGGCTCCAGTCGGCCGTCCTCAATGCCGCGCGCATGCGCTCGATCGGCGTTTCGGCGGTGTCCAGGCCGGTGCCGGTCATCACGAGCAGGAACTCCTCGCCGCCGTAGCGGCCGAAGCGGTCGGCCTTGCGCGTGAGCTGCGACAGCGTGCTGGCGAAGATCTTGAGCGTCTTGTCGCCCGCGAGGTGGCCGAGGGTGTCGTTCACGGCCTTGAAGCGGTCGAGGTCGAGGATGGCCACGGCGAGCGGCTGCTTGGAGCGGTCGGCGCGCTGCAGTTCGTCGCGCAGCGCGGCGAAGAGGCTGCGGCGGTTCATCACGCCGGTGAGCTCGTCGTGGTGGGCCAGCATGTCGACCTTGGCGGTGAGCTCGGCCAGCTCGCGCCCGCGCGCCTTCAGGCGGCTCGTCATCTGGCGGTTGAAGCTGCCGATCAGCACGCAGCGCCACAGCGTGATGACGAAGAACACGAAGCTGATCACCTGCTCGGCCGTCGTGCTGTTGGGGATGTGCAGCGGCGTGCCCACGAAGGCGAGGATGCAGATCGTGCCGGTCGCCGCAATCACCCAGGCGATGACCGAGCGCATGACGTCGAGCGACAGCGTCAGCGTGCAATACACGATGAAGAGCAGCAGCGCGAACATGAAGCTCACCTCGGGCACGAACGCCATGCAGGCGAGCTGCAGGATCTGCGCGGGGATGGTCTGGTAGACAGCGATGCCGGTGTCGCGGAAGCGCTGCGTCCAGCCGCTGGCGATCAGGGCGTAGGTGACGGCGGTGATCAGGAGGCCCGAGCCGGTGTAGGCGAGCACCGGGCCCCAGCCGATGGTGCCGGCCAGGTGGAAGGCCACCAGCACGACGCTGTCCAGCAGGTAGCTCATCAGGATGAGCCGCTGGTTGTTCAGGTGGTGGGCGAGGCGGCGGTCAGGTTCCTTCCTGGGCGGCGCTTCCGGTGGTGCGGCGGGCGGCGAGGGCAGGGCGAGGTCGGTCATGGTCGTCGTGCCCTCACAGTGCGCGGCTGCAGTTGCGGCCGCAGCGCTTGGCTTCGTACAGGCCGAGGTCGGCGCGGCTGAGCAGCAGCTCCACCGACTCGCTGCCGTTGTAGCTCGCGATGCCGGCCGAGAAGGTGACGCGCAGGTCGGGCGAGATGTCGCTCCAGTCGATCTTGGCGACCGCGGCACGCACACGCTCCACGGCCTGCAGCGCGGCCTCGGCCGACGTGTCGTTGAGGATGATGAGGAATTCCTCGCCACCGTAGCGGCCGAAGCGGTCGGTGGTGCGGGCGTGGCGCTGCACCACGCTGGAGAAGCGGCGCAGCACCTCGTCGCCGCAGAGGTGGCCGAGGGTGTCGTTGACGGCCTTGAAGTGGTCGAGGTCGAGCAGGGCCACGCTCACCGGCACGCCGTTGCGGTCGTGTCGTGCGAGCTCCTCGCCCAGGATGTGTAGCATGCGGCGCCGGTTGAGCGTGCCGGTCAGCTCGTCGTGGTGGGCCAGGCGCTCGATCTCGGCCAGCTTGGCCTGCATCTCGATGCCGCGCTCGCGCAGCAGGCGGTTGTTGTGGGTGTTGATCACGCTCAGGAACACGCAGCGACCGAGCGAGATCACGAAGAAGAGCAGCGACAGCCAGCGCTCCAGCGGCGTGGCAGAGGGCACCGTCAGCGGTTGGCCCTGCCCGAAGGTGAGCACGGCGAAGAGCATCACCACCACCGCCAGCATGACGTTCAGCCGGCCCTTGGGCATGCGGTAGGTGGCCGTGAGCATCAGGATGAAGAGCGCCAGCGCGTACGCGAAGGCGAGCTGCGGGAAGAGCGCGACGCCGATCAGCGTCAGGGCTGCGTTGCCGTAGGCCTGCACCCGCGACAGGCTGGGGTCGGCGGTGCGCTCGCTCCAGCCGCTGGCGATGAGCAGGGCGCAGGCGGCCGAAAGCAGCACGCCCGGCAGGCCGTAGCACAGGCCCGCGCTCCAGTGAACGTTGCCGCCGAGCGAAAACAGGCTCATCAGCACCCCGTTGAGCACGTAGCTCGCGCCGATGACGGCGCACTCCACCACCCACACGCGCTGGCGCGTGCGGGCGTGCGCGTCGCCCTCGCCGTCAGCACGGGGCTCGGCGGCGATGGGAGCGGCAGTGAGCGCAGAGGTGGACATGGGGTTCTCGAACAGGGGTCGGGCCCTGGTGGACGCTTCGTCAGGCATATCGGCGGCGGCGCGGGCCTCTTGAGCCGCATTTGTGCAACCCGGCACGGTTCACAGATCTTTACCCCCCGGCCACGTGCACTTCACCACGGTCGGCGACAGTGGCAGCGTGGGCGATCGGCCCGTGAACCAGGAGATTCGTGATGTTGCACAGCAAGGCTCGAGCGTTGGTGTCTGAGGGGCGTAAGGCGCGCGGGGTCAAGCTCGTGATGCTGGTGTCGCTGCTGGCGGTGGGCGGCATGGTGGGCCTTTCGGCCTGGGCGCAGCCCGAGGGCGGCCGGCCCGAGCACCGCATGCACCATGGCCAGCACCACGGCGGCAAGTCGGGCCACATGGGGCTCGGCGGGCCCGGGTTGTTCATGGGATCGCCCGAGCGCATCGACCGCGCCGTCGACCGGGTGCTGAAGGGCGTCGACGCCACCGAGGCTCAGCGCACCCAGGTCAAGCAGATCGCCCGCGCGGCCGCGGCCGACCTCAAGCCCATCCACGAAACCGCGCGCGGCCTGCGCGCCCAGCAGATGCAGCTCTTCGCCGCGCCGGTGGTGGACGCCCGGGCCGTGGAAGCCTCGCGCGCCCAGCTCGTCGCCCAGCACGACCAGGCCAGCCGGCGCATCAGCCAGGCCATGCTCGACATCAGCACCGTGCTCACGCCCGAGCAGCGCGCCAGGCTCGCGCAGCAGGCCCAGCAGCGGCGGGAGCGCATGAAGGAGCGACTGCAGAGCCGTGCCTTCGAACGCCGTGGCGCAGCCAGCGCCCCCGTGCAATGACGGGCGGCGGCTTGTGGTCTGATTCGGCTTCGGCCCCAGAGCAGGCGTTGGCGCGTGCGCCGCGGGGTGTTTCCACGGATGCCGTTGTCATGAGTGCTCGCCTGTTGATGATCGATGACGATGCCCGCCTGTCTGCCATGGTGGGCGATTACCTGCAGGGTGCGGGCTACAAGGTGGAGGCGGCGGGCTCGCTCGCCGCGGGCCGCGAACGCCTGGCCGCCGAGAGCTTCGACGCCCTGCTGCTCGACCTGATGCTGCCCGACGGCGACGGGCTCGACCTGTGCCGCGAGCTGCGCAGCGACCCGCGCACGCGCAAGCTGCCGCTGCTCATGCTCACCGCACGCGGCGAGCCGATGGACCGCATCGTCGGCCTGGAGCTCGGCGCCGACGACTACCTGCCCAAGCCCTTCGAGCCGCGCGAGCTGCTCGCCCGCGTGAAGGCGCTGCTGCGCCGCGCCGCGCCCGACGACGCGCCCGACGAGGTGTTGCGCTTCGGCCGGCTGGAGATCGACCTGGGCGCGCGTGTCGCCCGCCTGGACAGCAAGCCCTGCGACCTGACCAGCCATCAGTTCGACCTGCTGGTCGTGCTGGCGCAGAGCCCGGGGCGGGTGCTCTCGCGCGACCAAATCATGGACAGCCTGAAGGGCCACCCGCTCGAAGCCTTCGACCGCTCGATCGACGTGCACATCTCGCGCATCCGCGCGGTGATCGAGGACGACCCGAAGTCGCCCAAGCGGGTGCTGACGGTGCGTGGCGCGGGCTACGTGTTCGCCAAGAAGCAAGACGCTGACGTCGAGAACTGACGTGAAGACATCGATGAGGCGCGACGCGCGCCGGGCCGCTCCCAAGCCGGCCCGCATCCCCTCGGGGGATCGTCCAACGTA
>DASWSY010000482.1:0-3799 GCA_036402415.1 Rhizobacter sp.
CATTGGGCACCAGCCACAGGTGGGCCAGCGCGTGGCCCTGGGAGAAGCGTTGCGCATCCACCGCGTCGAAACGAAAGCCCGGCAGGTACACGTCGCCCGAGATGACCCAGAAGCAGTCGGTCGTGGCGTCGGTCAACAGCGGCAGTGCCTTGGCGATGCCTCCCGCCGTCTCCAGCGCGCCACCATGGTCGCGGCATTCGAGCGAATAAAGGATCGAGACGCCATAGCGCGATCCGTCGCCCAGCGTGTCGACGATGCGCTCTTCCAGCCAGGCGGTGTTGATCACGACCTCGCGGACGCCGTCGCGCGCCAGCGCCTCCAGGTGCCACACGATCAAGGGCTTGCCCTGCACTTCGAGCAAGGGCTTGGGCGTGTGGTCGGTGAGTGGGCGCATGCGCTCACCGCGGCCGGCGGCCAGGATCAGGGCTTTCATGTGGGGAGGCCTCGCTGGAGGGCATGCTGCTCGACGGCTCGTGGTGCGAAGTGTGCGATCAGCGCATCGAGCAGCGCACGCGCCTTGTGGGAGTTGTCGGCGCCGAAGTTGCAGACGTAGACGTCGAGCGTCACCGCCTTCAGCTCGGGCCAGGTGTGCACGGCGAGGTGAGACTCGGCGAGCAGCACCACACCAGTCACGCCCGCTGCGCCAGGGAAGGTGTGGAAGAGTTCGCCGACAGGTTGCAGGGCCGCGTCTGCCACGGCCGCCAGACACAGGCGCCGCAGTGCGTGCGGGTCGGTGAAGGCCGGGTTCTCCGAGGAGCATCCCCGTAAATCGGCGGTGAGGTGCAGGCCGTGCATCGGGTCGGATTATCGAGCCCCGTAAAATGCCGGGTTTCCCCCCAAACCCACCCCAGCGAGCCCATGACCGCGATCGCCTCCAACACTTCCTTGATGGCGAACGCCATCCGTGCCCTCTCGATGGACGCGGTCCAGCAAGCGAACTCCGGACACCCCGGCGCGCCGATGGGCATGGCCGAGATCGCCGTGGCGCTGTGGGGTCGGCACCTCCGGCACAACCCGGCCAACCCGCACTGGGCCGACCGCGACCGCTTCGTGCTGAGCAACGGCCATGGCTCGATGCTCATCTACTCGCTGCTGCACCTCTCGGGCTACGACCTGCCGATGAGCGAGCTGCGCAACTTCCGCCAGCTCCACAGCAAGACCCCGGGCCATCCGGAAGTGGGCATCACCCCCGGCGTCGAGACCACCACCGGCCCGCTCGGCCAGGGCTTCGCCAACGCCGTGGGCCTCGCACTCGCCGAGAAGCTGCTGGCGAAGGAATTCAACCGCGACGGCCACCAGATCGTCGACCACCACACCTACGTCTTCCTCGGCGACGGCTGCCTGATGGAAGGCATCAGCCACGAAGCCGCAGGCCTGGCCGGCGCCTGGAAGCTCAACAAGCTGATCGCGATCTACGACGACAACGGCATCTCGATCGACGGCCAGGTCGCACCCTGGTTCGTGGACAACACGCCCAAGCGTTTCGAGGCCTACGGCTGGAACGTGATCGCCAAGGTCGACGGCCATGACGTCGACGCGGTCGACAAGGCGATCGCGCAGGCCAAGAAGAGCGACAAGCCGACCCTCATCTGTTGCAAGACCACCATCGGCAAGGGCTCGCCCAACCGCGCCGGCACCGCCAAGGCGCACGGCGAGGCGCTCGGCCACGACGAGATCAAGCTCACCCGCGAAGCGATGGGCTGGACGCACGAGCCCTTCGTCGTGCCCGAGGAAGCCTACGAACAGTGGGACGCGCGCCAGGCCGGCCTGCAGGCCGAGACGGCCTGGGTCGATGCCTTCGAGGCCTATGCCAAGGCCTACCCCGAGCTCGCGGTGGAACTGGTGCGCCGCCTCGACGGCGAGCTGCCCAAGGGTTGGGCGCAGACGGTCAAGGATGCCGTCGCGGCCACGCACGCCAAGGCCGAGACCGTCGCCAGCCGCAAGGCCAGCCAGCTCGCGCTCGAAGTCTTCACCAAGGCCCTGCCCGAGATGCTGGGCGGCAGTGCCGACCTGACCGGCTCCAACCTCACCAACACCAGCAGCACGCCCGCGCTGCGCTTCGACGACAAGGGTGAACCGAACGGCGGGCGCCACATCAACTACGGTGTGCGCGAGTTCGGCATGGCCGCCATCATGAACGGCGTGGCGCTGCACGGCGGCTTCCTGCCCTACGGCGGCACCTTCCTCACCTTCAGCGACTACAGCCGCAACGCCATCCGCATGGCGGCGCTGATGAAGCAGCGTGTGGTGCACGTGTTCACGCACGACAGCATCGGCCTCGGCGAAGACGGCCCGACGCACCAGTCGATCGAACATGCCGCCTCGCTGCGCCTGATCCCCGGCCTGGACGTCTGGCGCCCGGCCGACACGACCGAGACGATGGTCGCGTGGGCCTCGGCCATCGAGAGCAAGAGCCGCCCGAGCGCGCTGCTGCTCTCGCGCCAGAACCTCACGTACTCGCCCAAGGCCAGCCTCGACGGCATCGCCAAGGGCGCCTACGTGCTCGCCGAGCCGAGCGAAGTGGGCCTCAAGAAGAAGCCGCAGGCGGTGATCATCGCCACCGGCTCCGAGGTACCGCTCGCGCTGCACGCGCAGATGCAGCTCGCGGTGAGCGGCATCGCGGTGCGCGTGGTGAGCATGCCCTCGACCAGCGTCTTCGACCGCCAGAGCATCGACTACAAGAACACTGTGCTGCCCGCCGGCCTGCCGCGCATCGCGGTAGAGATGGGCGTGACCGACGGCTGGTGGAAGTACGGCTGCGCCGCGGTGGTCGGCATCGACACCTACGGCGAATCGGCCCCGGCCGGCGTGCTCTTCAAGCACTTCGGCTTCACCTCTGAAAACGTCGCCGACACCGTGCGCGCGGTGTTGCAGAACAAGCGTTGAACGGACAACAGGTTTTCTACATAGGAGCGAATGACATGACCATCAAGATCGGCATCAACGGCTTCGGCCGCATCGGGCGCATGGTGCTGCGCGCCGCCGTCGCCAACTTCAAGGACGTCCAGATCGTCGGCATCAACGACCTGCTGGAGCCCGACTACCTCGCCTACATGCTGCAGTACGACAGCGTGCACGGCCGCTTCGACGGCGAGGTCAAGGTCGACGGCAACACGCTGATCGTCAACGGCCAGAAGATCCGCCTGACCGCCGTGAAGGACCCGGCCGAGCTGAAGTGGGGCGAGGTCGGTGCCGACATCGTCGTCGAGTCGACCGGTCTCTTCCTGACCAAGGAAACCGCGCAGAAGCACATCGACGCAGGCGCCAAGAAGGTCGTGATGTCGGCCCCGTCGAAGGACGACACGCCGATGTTCGTCTACGGCGTCAACGACAAGAGCTACAAGGGCGAGGCCATCATCTCCAACGCCTCGTGCACGACGAACTGCCTGGCCCCGCTCGCGAAGGTGCTGAACGACAAGTGGGGCATCAAGCGCGGCCTGATGACCACCGTGCACGCCGCTACCGCCACGCAGAAGACGGTCGACGGCCCGTCGAACAAGGACTGGCGCGGCGGCCGCGGCATCCTGGAGAACATCATCCCCTCTTCCACCGGTGCCGCCAAGGCCGTGGGCGTGGTGATTCCCGAGCTCAACAAGAAGCTGACCGGCATGTCCTTCCGCGTGCCGACCTCCGACGTGTCGGTGGTCGACCTGACCGTCGAGCTGGTCAAGGAAGCGACCTACAAGGAGATCTGCGCCGAGTTCAAGGCGCAATCCGAAGGCGCGCTGAAGGGCATCCTGGGCTACACCGAGGACAAGGTCGTCGCCACCGATTTCCGCGGCGACGCACGCACCTCGAT
>DASWSY010000483.1:0-5317 GCA_036402415.1 Rhizobacter sp.
AGTACGAGGACACGCCCTACTCGCTGGAGCCCAACTGCAAGGAGAGCCCCGGCGGCCTGCGCGACCTGCAGGTGCTGATCTGGGTGGCGCGTGCCGCGGGCCTCGGCCGCAGCTGGACCGAGCTCGCCGCCAAGGGCCTGATCACGCCCTTCGAGGTGAAGCAGCTGCAGCGCAACGAAGGCGTGCTGAGGCTGATCCGCGCGCGCCTGCACATGGTGGCGGGGCGACGCGAAGACCGGCTGGTGTTCGACCTGCAGACGGCGGTCGCTGAGAGCTTCGGCTACACCGCGCCCAAGGGCCAGCGCGTGAGCGAAGTGCTGATGCGCCGCTACTACTGGGCCGCAAAAGCGGTGGCGCAGCTCAACCAGATCCTCATCCTCAACATCGAGGAGCGCATCCACGGCGTGGCCGATGCGCCGATGCAGCCGATCAACGAACGCTTCCTCGACCGCGGCGGCCTGCTTGAAGTGGCGAGCGACGACCTGTACGAGCGCAACCCGCACGCCATCCTCGAGACCTTCCTCGTCTTCCAGCAGACGCACGGCATCGAGGGGCTGTCGGCACGCACGCTGCGCGCGCTCTACAACGCCCGCGAGGTGATGGACGGCGAGTTCCGCCGCGCCCCGGTAAACCGGCACACCTTCATGGAGATCCTGCAGCAGCCAGAAGGCCAGACGCATGCCTTCCGGCTGATGAACCAGACCAGCGTGCTCGGCCGCTACCTCTGGGTCTTCCGCCGCATCGTCGGCCAGATGCAGCACGACCTCTTCCACGTCTACACCGTGGACCAGCACATCCTGATGGTGCTGCGCAACGTGCGCCGCTTCTTCATCGCCGACCATGCGCACGAGTACCCGTTCTGCTCGCAGCTCGCCTCGACCTTCGACCGGCCCTGGGTGCTCTACATCGCCGCCCTCTTCCACGACGTGGCCAAGGGCCGCGGCGGCGACCACTCCGACCTCGGCGCGACCGAGGTGCGCCGCTTCTGCCGCGACCACGGGCTGACGCGCGACGACACGCAGTTGTGCGAGTTCCTGGTCAAGGGCCACCTGACCATGTCGCGCATCGCGCAGAAGGAAGACCTGAGCGACCCCGAGGTCATCGAAGGCTTCGCCAAGCTCGTGGGCACCGAGCGGCGCCTCACCGCGCTCTACCTGCTGACGGTGGCCGACATCCGCGGCACCAGCCCCAAGGTGTGGAACGCCTGGAAGGGCAAGCTGCTGGAAGACCTGTACCGCCTCACGCTGCGCGCGCTGGGCGGCGCACGGCCCAACGTCGACGCCGAGATCGAGTCGCGCAAGCAGGAAGCGCGGCACACGCTCAACCTCTACTCGCTGCTGCCCGGCACCGAGCAGCCGCTGTGGGACACGCTGGAGCTCAGCTACTTCGTGCGCCACGATGCCGGCGACATCGCCTGGCATGCGCGCTCGCTGTTCCGCCATGTCGACTCGAAGGAGCCGGTGGTCCGGGCACGCTTGTCGTCATTGGGCGAAGGCCTGCAGGTGCTGGTGTACGCGCCCGACCGGCCCGACCTCTTCGCACGCATCTGCGGCTACTTCGACAGCGCGGGCTTCAACATCCTCGACGCGAAGATCCACACGACGAAGGCCGGCTACGCGCTCGACACCTTCCAGGTCATCAGCCCGACGCTCGACCACCATTACCGCGACCTGATCTCGCTGGTGGAGACGCAGGCCACGCAGGCGCTGAAGGCCCAAGGGCCGCTGCCGGAGCCTTCACGCGGCCGGCTGTCGCGGCGCGTGAAGTCCTTCCCCATCACGCCGCGCGTCACGCTGCGGCCCGACGAACGCGCCCAGCGCTGGCTGCTGGGCGTCTCGACCAGCGACCGCTCGGGCCTGCTCTATTCCATCGCCCGGGTGCTCGCGCAGCACAACATCAACCTGCAGCTCGCCAAGATCACGACGCTGGGCGAACGGGTGGAAGACACCTTCCTGATCGACGGCTCGGTGCTGCAGAAGAACAAGCTGCAGTTGCAGGTCGAGAGCGAACTGCTCGACGCCATCACACCCTAGGACCGACCCACCCCCTGCGGCCTTCGGCCGCCCCCTCAAGGGGGCACACCCGCAGGCCCGGCGGAGCCGGTTCCTGGGGTGTCGCTGGATCCCTTAGCTGCGCATGAGATGGTCGAACGCGCCCAGCGCCGCCTTCGCGCCATCACCCGCCGCGATGATGATCTGCTTGAACGGCACCGTCGTCGCGTCACCCGCCGCGAACACGCCCGGCACCGAGGTCGCGCCCTTGGGGTCGACCACGATCTCGCCGAAGCGCGACAGCTCCACCGTGCCCTTCAGCCATTCGGTGTTGGGCACGAGACCGATCTGCACGAACACGCCTTCGAGCGCGACATGCTTCGACTCGCCGCTCGCGCGGTCGGTATAGGTCAGGCCGTTGACCTTCTGGCCGTCGCCGGTGATCTCGGTCGTCTGCGCGTTGGTGTGGATCACCACGTTGGGCAGGCTCTGCAGCTTGTTGACGAGCACGGCATCGGCCCGCAGCTTGTCGGCGAATTCGAACAGCGTCACGTGCTCGACCACGCCCGCGAGGTCGATCGCTGCCTCGACGCCGGAGTTGCCGCCGCCGATCACTGCCACACGCTTGCCCTTGAAGAGCGGGCCATCGCAGTGCGGGCAGTAGGCCACGCCCTTGTTCTTGTACTCCTGCTCGCCGGGCACGTTGACGTTGCGCCAGCGCGCGCCGGTGGAGATGATCACCGTCTTGCTCTTGAGCGAGCCGCCGCTTGCGAACTGCACTTCGACCAGGCCGCCCGGCTGCGCGGCCGGGATCAGCTTCTCGGCGCGCTGCAGGTTGATCACGTCGACGTTGTACGCCTTCACGTGCTGCTCCAGCGACATGGCGAACTTGGGGCCATCGGTCTCGAGCACCGAGATGTAGTTCTCGATGGCGAGCGTGTCATTCACCTGGCCGCCGAAACGTTCGGCCGCCACGCCGGTGCGGATGCCCTTGCGCGCCGCGTACACGGCAGCAGCGGCGCCCGCGGGGCCACCACCCACCACGAGCACGTCGTAGGGCTCGCGCGCGTCGAGCTTGGCGGCTTCACGCTCGCCGGTCCTGGTGTCGAGCTTGGCCACGATCTCCTCGACCGTCATGCGGCCCGAGGCGAACATCTCGCCGTTCAGGAACACCGCCGGCACGGCCATGATCTGGCGCTCGTCCACTTCCTGCTGGAAGAGGCCGCCGTCGACGATGGTGACCTTCACCTTCGGGTTGAGCACGGCCATCAGGCTCAGCGCCTGGACCACGTCGGGGCAGTTGTGGCAGGTCAGCGACATGTAGACCTCGAAGGTGTAGTCACCATCGAGTGCCTGGATCTGCTCGATCACGTCCTGCTCGGCCTTGGGCGGATGGCCGCCCACCCACAGCAGGGCCAGCACGAGCGAGGTGAACTCGTGGCCCAGGGGGATGGCGGCGAAGCGCAGGCTCATGTTGGCGCCGATGCGGTTCAGCGCGAACGAGGGGCGGCGGGCATCCTGGCCGTCGGTACGCAGCGTGATCTGCGGCGAGAGCTGCGTGATCTCTTCAAGCAGTTCGCGCATGTCGCGCGCGTTCTGCGAATCGTCCAGCGAGGCCACCATCTCGAACGGCTCGCGGACCCGCTCGAGGTAGGCCTTCAACTGGGCTGTGAGGTTGGCGTCCAACATGGGGTACTCCTGAACTTCTGAATTCGGGTTGAGCCCACCCGAAGGTGGGCTCGGTACTGCAGGTACTGCGTCGAAAAGCGCTTAGATCTTGCCGACCAGGTCGAGCGACGGGGTGATCGTCTTGGCGCCTTCGTTCCACTTGGCCGGGCAGACCTGGCCGGGGTTCTTGGCGGTGTACTGGGCGGCCTTCAGCTTGCGCAGCGTTTCCTTGACGTCACGGGCGATCTCGTTCGAGTGGATCTCGGCCGTCTTGATCACGCCCTCGGGGTTGATCACGAAGGTGCCGCGCAGGGCCAGGCCTTCTTCGGGGATGTGCACGCCGAAGGCGTTGGTCAGCGTGTGGGTCGGGTCACCCACCAGCGGGAACTTGGCCTTGCCGACGGCCGGCGAGGTCTCGTGCCACACTTTGTGCGAGAAGTGGGTGTCGGTCGTGACGATGTACACCTCGGCGCCGAGCTTCTGGAATTCAGCGTAGTTGTCGGCAGCATCTTCCACTTCGGTCGGGCAGTTGAAGGTGAAGGCGGCCGGCATGAAGATCAGCACGGACCACTTGCCCTTCAGCGTCTCGTTGCTGACGTCGATGAACTTGCCGTTGAGGAAAGCCTGGGTCTTGAACTCGGGGACTTGCGTGTTGATGATGGACATTGAACGCCTCCTGATAAGAGATGAGTGGAAAAGGCTTCAGACGACCTTTAGCTTGCCGCTTCAAGGCGTCGAACCGGGAGTGATGTTACGGTGCGCTGCATCATTGAGCCAATTGATTAAATAAAGGCACTTGATTGCTTATGTCTATGCGCCCTGCACTCGCCCTCGGCGTGCGGCAAGCAGAACGCCCGGGCACGCCCGCTGCCTGCCTAGAATCCGCCTCCCGCTTGACGACCGCCGCCGAGGATTGCCGTGTCCGACCGATTCGCCGTTCTGCCCCAGTACCTGCTGCCCAAAGGCCCGCTGACTTCGCTGGCGGGTAAAGGCGCCTCGGCGCGGGCGGGCCGGCTGACCACCAATTTCGTGGCCTGGTTCGTGCGCCGTTACAAGGTCGACATGAGCGAAGCGGCCAACCCCGACATCGCGAGCTACCCGAGCTTCAACGAGTTCTTCACCCGGGCGCTCAAGCCGGGCGCGCGGCCGATCGCACAGGCCGACCTGGTCTGCCCGGTCGATGGCGCGATCAGCCAGTTCGGCCCCATCGAGCGCGACCTCATCTTCCAGGCCAAGGGACACCGCTACACCACGACGGCGTTGGTCGGCGGCGATGCGAGCCTCGCCACGCAGTTCGACCACGGCCACTTCGCCACGCTCTATCTCAGCCCGCGCGACTACCACCGCATCCACATGCCTTGCGATGGCACGCTCACGCGGATGATCCACGTGCCGGGCGACCTGTTTTCGGTCAACCCCACCACGGCGCGCGGCGTCCCCGGCCTCTTTGCGCGCAACGAGCGTGTGGTGTGCGTGTTCGAAGGCCCGCGAGGCCCCTTCGTGCTGGTGCTGGTGGGCGCGACCATCGTCGGCAGCATGGCCACGGTGTGGCACGGCGTCGTCACGCCGCCGCGTCGCCGCCAGATCCAGGAGTGGCGCTACGACGGCGGCGGCCACGAGCCGGTGGTGCTGAAGCAGGGCCACGAGATGGGCCGTTT
>DASWSY010000484.1:0-3378 GCA_036402415.1 Rhizobacter sp.
CAACGCCGGCTACAAGACGGCCGAGTGGTTCCGCAACTTCGTCCTGCGCCGCAACGCGGTGGTCAACGTGGGCGAATGTGCCTTCTGCATCAACGCCTCGCCCGGCGTCGTGGTCGAAGACAACCGCATCTTCAACGACCAGCAGCAACCGCATACCGCCGTGATGATCCACCGCGGCAACAAGGGCCCGGGCGACGCCGACGACCGCGACGCGGTGGTGCATGGCAACGTGGCGTGCTTCCCGTCCGGCGAGTCGACTCAAGTGGCGCTGAAGCTCGCCTCACCCGGGGCGCGCGTCAGCGACAACCTCACGCTGACCGGCGACGCGGCGACGCGTGGCGTCTGCGCGCGCTGAGCGCCGCAGCATCAGAGCATCCGGCCTGGCACCTGCTGGCGAGTGGAAGGGACGCGCGGGCGCGGGGGTGTCAGCGCCTGCCGACTGCGATCCGTGGCGGAGGCCGGTTCGCCGCGCGCCACCAGTTGCGTGAAGCCGACCATCAGGCCGGCCAGGCACCAGTAGATCGGGTAGACGAAGAAGATCGGGCTCACCGTCGCGATGGTCACCAGCACGCCGACCATCGTGGCCAGCAGGGCGCGGCCCAGCACGTGGCGCTCGTCCCGCTTGTCCAGTTTCAAGAGGGTGGTGAACACGCCCCACATCGCCACCAGGACCAGGCCGACGAACAGGACCAGCGAGACGATGCCGCCCTTGAGCGCGATCATGATGTAGGTGTTGACCACGTCGATGATGCCGTCGCTGCCGCGCAGCGCCTCGATCTCAGGGATGAGGGCGAAGTCGAAGTTGCCGAAGAAGGGGTACTGCATGATCACCTTGATCGCCACGTCGAACAGGTTCTCGCGGAAGTCGACGTTGCGCGCGTCTACCGTGCCGATCCAGGGCAGGTGATCGATGATGTTCAAGCCGGCCTGGGTGCCCAGCAGGAACGGCAATGACAACAGCAGCACGCCGAAGAGCTTGCCGAAGGTGGCCACCGGCGTGGGGCCGAGCAGGATGAACACCACGAGGATCGCGGCCCCGCCCACCCAAGGGCCGCGCGCGAACGCGCCGATGATGCCGGCGAACATCAGCGCCATGCCCAGCCGGCGCAGCCAGGGGTTCTGGATCAGGGTGCGCACGTACAGGTAGATGCCGATGCCCACCGAGGCGGTGAAGCCCGCGATGATCGATTGCCCGGCCGTGCCTTCGGCACGAAGCATGCCGGAACGCAGCAGGTAGCCCCGTTCGCCCATGCTCACGCCGAGCGCGCGCTCCAGCGACGCGTAGAGCAGCCAGCGGCGGAGGAACTCGAAAGCCACCAGCGCGCAGAACACCCACAGGCCCATGACCAACGCCCCCATGGCCTCGCGGAAGGCCGGCATCGAGCGCAGCGATCGGCTGCTCACGTAGTACAGCAGGAAGACGTTGGTGAAGGCGTAGAAGACGCTGTCGCGCATCACGCTCGGGACGGTGCGCTCGGGCAGCGTGAGCACGATCTCGAGCGCGAACATCGCGATCATGATCTTGTCGGCCAGCAGCTTGCCGAAGGGTTCGACGTCGGGGCGCTTGCGCAACTGCCACCACGCCGGCACGAGGATGAAGAGGGCCAGCAGCCGCAACGGGTCGATCGCGAAGAGTTCCTTCACGATGCCGCCGCCTGAGATTGACGCGGTCAGGCGTGGCAGGCACACCAGCACGGCGAAGTGCAGCGCGCAGGCGTTCGGCTCGTGGCGTGCCGAGTAGAGGATGGCAACGGTCGCCACGGCCGCGAAGAGCCAGAAGTTATGCGCGAGAAAGGCCGAGAGCGTGAGCGCGAACCACAGGTTGCGCCGCCGCGTGAAGTCTTCGGGCGTGGTGATGGCGCCATCGCCGGCCGTGAGCGCCTTCTTCGCGAACACGAACACCACCCATGCGATCGGCAGGATGAAGACGAGGGCTCTCAGATGCTCAGGCAACCAGCTTCTCCGGTACAGCAGATGGGCCGCGAGGGCGACGACGGGCCAGTGTAGTTTCCCGGCGCAGTGCCCTCGACCTCAGTCGACTTTTTCGAGCGTGTGGAAGGTGGCGCGCGGCACCAGGCCTTCCAGGCTGTAGCCGCAGGCTTCGACGTGCGGCCTGAAGAACTCGAGGTCGTAGCGCGTCCAGGCATGGCAGCCGAAGGGCAGGCGTTCGCCGTTGAGCTTGAAGAGTCGCCGCGGCAGGGTCTCGAACGAGAACTGGCGCGCCTCGTCGAACGAGGCCACCTTGAACCACGGCAGGTGCCGGTTCACCACCAGGCCCCAGAAGCTGTCTTCTCCGCGGGGGTAGTCGATCGTCGTGTCGCGGCCGATGGCGATGCGCGGCAGGTCGACGAGGAAGCGGCGCAGGGCCTGCAGCGGCTTGTGGCGCGCCTCGCTCAGCAGCAGGCGCAGCCACAGACGCTTCGAGAGCCGCCCGCGCAGCATGGCCGAGACCTTGCGCAGCGAGAAACCGCCGTTGCCCACGCCGTGCACGGCCGCGTTGTCCTTCGCCGCGACCATGCCTTCGAACCACGGCGCGCCGATGTAGTCGAAACCCGCATCGCACCAGTGGGCCAGGTCGTCGCGGAACACGAAAGCGTCGAGCTCGTAGAACAGCACGTACTCGTACTGCTGGTAGCGCCTGTAGAGGAAGGGCTCGATCTTCATCAGCGTGAAGTTCGCGTAGCTCGACTGCCAGTGCGGCGGGATGTGGTCGACCTCGATCTGCGGGATGACGCGGCGATAGGCGCTCGTGTCCATGCCCTCCGGGCAGACCAGACGGATGGGGTAGTGCCCGAGCACCTTGAAGCACTGCCGCAGCGAGATTTCCTCAAGCGGCGTGAAGGTGGGTTGGTGCACCGTGATGAGGATGACAACCCGCTTGGAATCGTTCATGGTGATGGCCGGCCAGCGCTACATGCAGCGGCAGATTGTTGCCGCTGGCCTTGCCCGAGAAACCCACTCAATCGGGGGCCGCGTGCGCCGTGACGCAGGTCACGCCCAGGCGAGGCTTGCCCGCGCGATGGGCAGCTCGCGCACACGGTGGCCGGTGGCACGGAAGATCGCATTGCATACCGCCGGCGCCACCGGCGGCAGGGCCGGTTCGCCCAGGCCGCCGATGGGGTTGTCGGAACGCAGGAAGTGCACCTCGATCGCCGGTGCGTCGGCCATGCGCAGCAGCGGGTAGTCGTGGAAGTTGCTCTGCCTGGCCCGGCCGCCTTCGATGTCGACCACCTGCAACCAGGCCGCGCTCAGGCCGTCGACGATGGAGCCCTGCACCTGCGCCTCGGCGCCGCTCAGGTTGACGATCTGCTCCCCCACGTCGCACACGCAGACGACGCGGTTGACACGCAGCTGCCCCTCGGGCGACACCGCGACCTC
>DASWSY010000485.1:0-9728 GCA_036402415.1 Rhizobacter sp.
CGCCCGCATGGCGGACTTCATGTCTTCGGTGATCTTGTCTTTGAGGCTCATGGCACGGCTCTCTTTCAGCACTAGAAACAACAAAGCCCGCAGTGTGCGGGCTTTGCCGGAGATCCGCGAGGGATCAGTAAAGGCGCTTGGGCAGCTGCATGCTGCGGATGCGCTTGAAGTGGCGCTTCACGGCGGCCGCCTTCTTGCGCTTGCGCTCGGCGGTGGGCTTTTCGTAGAACTCGCGGGCGCGCAGGTCGGTCAACAGGCCCAGCTTTTCAATCGTGCGCTTGAAGCGGCGCAGGGCCACGTCGAACGGTTCGTTTTCTTTGACGCGAATAGAAGTCATAGATCCAGATGTTGTGCGCTCGGTGTTCGCCCGATTTCCTGAAGTGGAGGTTCCGGAATCCAGCCTCAGGGCCTGGGGAATCGACACGCGGGTTTTGCCAGCAAAGACGGCGATTATAGCCAGGGAATGCCGACGTGCAAGCGCAGGTTAGTGGCTGCTCCGGGATGGTGCGCCGATCGCTCGGGCACATGCGGCAGCGCTGGCCCAGGCCCATTGGAAGTTGTAGCCGCCGAGCCAGCCGGTGACGTCGACAACCTCGCCGATGAAGAACAAGCCGGGCACCAGGCGGCTTTCCAGGGACTGCGAGCTCAGTTCGCGGGTGTCCACCCCGCCCGCCGTGACCTCGGCCTTGCGATAGCCCTCGGTGCCGGAAGGGGTGAGTTGCCACGCCTGCAGGCTCTCGGCAAGGGTTTTCAGCTCGCGGTCGGGCACGTCGGCAAGCGCCTTGTCGGCGATGGCCGGGTGGCGCGAGAGCCAGCCTTCGGCCAGGCGCTGCGGGAGCAACCCCGCCAGTTCTGTCTGCAGCTTGCGCCGGGAGCCTGACTTGGCCCGGGTCAGGTGCACGGCCAGGTCGAGCTGGGGGGCGAGGTCGAGCCGGATGGGCGTGCCGGGCTGCCAGTGGCTGGAAATCTGCAGCACCGCAGGGCCGCTCAGGCCGCGGTGGGTGAAGAGCAGGTCTTCGAGGAACGACGCGCCACCCCTGGCCGGGCCGGTGCGGATCTCGACCGGCAACGACAAGCCCGAGAGTGCGGAAAAGGGGGCCCAGTCCGCGGCATCGAAGGTCAGCGGCACGAGTGCCGGACGCGTCTCGACGATGCGGTGCCCGAACTGCCGGGCCAGGCGGTAGCCGAAGTCGCTCGCCCCGATCTTCGGAATGGACAAACCGCCGGTGGCGACCACGACCCTGGCCGCCTGGACGACGCCCTGCGCAGTGTCGAGCTCGAAACCTTGTGCCTGCGAGCGCACCGCTTGCACCGCGCAGCCGTGCCAGCGCGTCACCCGGCCTTGCTCGCACTCGCGCAGCAGCATGCCGATGATGTCGTCGGACGATTCGTCGCAGAACAGCTGGCCCTTGTGCTTCTCGTGCCAAGGAATGCGATGGCGTTGCACCAGCGCGATGAAGTCTTGCGGCGTGTAGCGCGCGAGCGCCGAGCGGCAGAAGTGCGGGTTGGCCGAGAGGAAGTTCGCCGGGCCGGCGTCACGGTTGGTGAAGTTGCAGCGGCCACCGCCCGAGATGCGGATCTTCTCGGCGACCTTCTCGCTGTGGTCGATCAGCAGGACCTTGGCACCCAGTTGCCCTGCCATGCCCGCGCAGAACAGGCCCGCCGCGCCACCGCCGATCACGACTGCATCGAATCTCCCCATCGCACGCTTATCCCGACCGATTCCTAGAATCGCCGCCCCATGAGCCTCTTCGCACCGTTTCCCCAACAAAGCCTGATGCGTGCGACCCACGCCGTGAGGGCGCAGTTCTTCATCGCCGGCGCACTGTTCGCCACCTGGGGCATCCATGTGCCGACGGTCAAGCAGCACTACGGGCTCGGCGAGCAGGCCCTGGCGATGGCCATGCTGGCCTCCGGTGTCGGCGCCGTCGCGACCCTCACGCAAGCCGGCCGCATCGTCGGCCTTGGCGGTGCCCGACGCGTGGGCATCGCCGCAGGCGTGCTTTGTGCGGCCAGCCTGGTCGGGCTGCTCGCAAGCCAGAGCTACTGGGTCCTGGTGGCGCTGCTGATCGCATTCGGCGTCGGCATGAGCCTCTTCGACGTGTCGATCAACACGGCGGCCAGCGAAATCGAGACGCTGCGCAAGCGCAGCCTGATGAGCGGCTTCCACGGCATGTTCAGCCTGGGCGGCATGGTCGGGGCGGGGTTCGGCAGCGTGCTGCTGTCCCGCGGCGTGTCGCCCGAGGCCCACTTGGTGGTCACGTCGCTCGCCTCGGGTGTGCTGGTCCTGGTGGCCGGCGTGTCGATGCTGCCGACGGTGGCCGGGTCGTCGCAGCAGGGCCACGGCCTGGCCTGGCCTCGCGGCGTGCTGGGCCTCCTGGGCGTGCTGGCCGCGCTGGGCCTCATCGCCGAGGGCGCGATGTACGACTGGAGCGTGCTCTACATGACGCAGGAGCTGAAGAGCGCGCCCGACTTCGCGGCGCTGGCCTATGCCAGCTTCAGCGGCGCGATGGCGGCCGCGCGTTTCGGCGGTGACTGGGTGCGCGACCGGGTGACGCCTGCCGTGCTCATGAGTTCGAGCGCCGCGTTGGCCGCGGTGTCGATGACCGCCGTGCTGCTGATCGCCCACCCGGTCGCCACGCTGATCGGCTTTGCGCTGGTGGGGCTCGGGTTTGCCAACGTGGTGCCGGTTCTCTTCGGCTCGGCCGCGAAGCTCGACGCCAACCCGGCTCACGGCATTGCGGTGGTGGCCTCGGTCGGCTACTTCGGCATGATGGCCGGGCCGCCCCTGATCGGCGTGATCGCCGAGCATTCCTCGCTGACGATCGGCCTGACGTCGGTCGCGGTGTTCGCCGCGATCCTCGGGATGGCGGCGCCCAGGGCGCTCGGCTCCGTCAAACGCTGACGCGGCTCAGCCCTTCCAGGTGAACGGGAACTTGACCTGCTTCCAGAAGCCGTTGGGCACGTAGTCGCCGACCACGCCGTATTGCGCCGGCCATTCGCGGTCTGACTTCACGGCGGTGCCGAAGAGATGGTCGAGAAACGCGAAGTGCGCCGCGTAGTTCTTGTCGATCGCCTCGTCGTCCTGCGAGTGGTGCCAGTGGTGGAAGTTGGGCGTGACGATGAGGTAGCGCAGCGGCCCGAGCCGCACGCTCACGTTGGCGTGATTGAACACCGCCTGGAAGCCCACCACGATGATGTACGCGTCGATCACCTGCTTGCTGAAGCCCAGCACGTAGATCGGTGCCAGCACCAGCGTGCGGGTGATGAGCAGCTCGAGGATGTGCTGGCGCGAGCCGGCCAGCCAGTCCATGCTCTTCACGCTGTGGTGCACCGCGTGCAGGCGCCACAACAGCGGGATCTCGTGGTAGGCGCGGTGCGTCCAGTACTGCACCAGGTCGGCCACGAGGATGATGAGGAAGAGCGCCACCCAGAAGTTGAGTCCCGACACCCAGCCGCGGATGCCGTCGTGCGCCGCCCAGCCGAAGAGCTTGTGCACCAGCAGGTTGGTCGCCAGCAGGATGAAGCCCACCACCATGTGGTTCACGATGAAGTGGTGCATGTCGGTCTGCCACTCGGCGCGGAAGACCGGCTGGTCCTTGCGCAAGGCCCACATCTTCTCGATGAAGATGAAGATGAGCGTGGAGCCGAGCAGGTCGAGGATGAACCAGTCGAGGCCGATGTAGGGCGTGTGGTCGGGGAAGTTCGGGTCGACCTCGACCTTGTGGCCGCCGAGCGCCAGCGTCACCGCCACCAGCGCGAAGGTCCACAGCGCCAGCCAGCGGGCGCGGCCGCGGATGATGTTGAGCAGCGAGAGCCCGCCCGAGATGCCGATGGCCACCAGCATGATCGTGCGGATGACGTTGACGTCGTAGCTCTTGCGCAGCTCGGGCGTGGTCAGGTACTGCGGGAAGTGGAAGGCCAGCACGCCCAGGAAGCACAGCAGCGCCAGCACGAAGGCGGTCACGCCGGTGACCATGCCCTTGCCGCGGCGCAGCTCGCCGTGCGATTCGGTGAGCTGGTTGAGCTTGTCGAGTTCGAGCATCGGTCCCCTCCGTCCGTCAAAAACGCGGGGAATTATGACGGTGGGGTAATGCGTCAGGCCGCGTGAGCCGCCCCTCTTTCGAGGGGCAGGGCGGCGATGCCCTTGAGCACGTCGCCGACCACGATGATGGCCGGGCTGCCAAGGCCTTCGCGTTCGATCAGGCCGGCCAGGTCGCCGAGCGTTCCGAGCGCGTGGCGCTGATGCGGCAGCGAGGCGTGCTGCACCACGGCGATGGGTGTCGAGCGCCCCAGCCCTTCGAGCAGGCCTTGCTGCAGATGGCTCGCTTGCGCAACGCCCATGTAGATCACGAGCGTCAAGCCTTGCGCGGCGGCCGCTGCAAGCGTGCCCCAATCGGGCGAGCGGCCGTGCTCCTTCGCATGGCCGGTGACGAAGATGACACCATGCGCGTGGTCGCGGTGGGTCAGCGGCACGTTCAGCGACGTGACTGCCGCAAGGCCGGAGGTGATGCCGTTGACGACCGACACCTCGATGCCCAGGGCCTGCAGGTGCTCGACCTCTTCGCCACCTCGCCCGAAGACGAACGGATCTCCACCTTTCAGGCGCACCACGCGTTCGCCCTTCAGTGCCTCGGCCGCCATCAGCTTCTCGATGAAGGCCTGCGGCGTGCTGGCACAGCCGCCGCGCTTGCCGACCCGCACGATCCGCGTGCTGCGGCGTGCATAGCGCAGTACTGCATCGCCCACCAGGTCGTCGACCAGCAATACCGTCGCCGCGCGGATCGCGCGCACGGCCTTGATCGTCAGCAACTCCGGGTCGCCGGGGCCTGCGCCGACCAGGGTGACCCGGGGACGAGCAGCGGACGTCATGCGGTTTTCTCCTGCGGATGGGCGTGGGCCAGGGCTTCGAGCGAGGCCTGCAGGCAGGCCACCTGCTGCATCAAGGGGGCCGGCGCGGGCTTCTCCCCGCTGATCACCGACTGGACGTACATCGCCGTGGTGGCCGCGTCGCAGGTGCGCGGCAGCACCGGCAGCTCGCGCAGCACGCCGTCGTGGGCGGCCACCGAGAGATCGCTGCGCAGCGTGCCGTCGATGAAGACGTCGAGCTTGGGCAGGCGCCGCGGGTCGGCCACCGGTTCGCCTTCGGTGCCGCGCATCAGCATCGCGTTGGCCACGGTGTGCTGCAGGAAGCCGGTCAGCATCTGCCCATATTCCGGGTGCGTGTAGTTGACGACGCGCAGCGCACTGCCGGCCGCGCACGGGTCGAGCAGCTTGGCGACGGTGTGGCCGGAATTGCGCAGGCCGATGGTCCAGCGTGCATCGAGCAGCCGTGCGAGCGGCGGGCACAGCACATCGGTGCGGATGTAGACCGGCTCGTGCCGCGCCCAGGCCGAGGCCACGTCGGCCGCATCGCGGGCGATGGGCAGGCCGAGGTCGTGGAAGATCTCGGCCGTGGTCACGCGGCCCGGGTCTTCGGGCATGCCGTGCACGAGCACCGGGATGTCTTCGTGCGCCAGCAGCAGCGCGAGCAAGGGCGTGAGGTTGGGCAGCTTGCGCGCCCCGTTGTACGAGGGCAGCACGACGGCCGGGCGCGTGGTGGCGATCGGCAGGCAGCGCTCGACGGTGGCCTGCAGGAAGCCCGCCGTTTCGTCGATGGTCTCGCCCTTGATGCGCATCGCGAGCGCGAATGCGCCGAGTTCGAGGTCGGTGACCTGGCCGTCGAGCACCTGGCACATCAGGTCGTGCGCCTGTTCGCGCTTCAACGAGCGCGCACCTTCCTTGCCGCGACCGATTTCCTTGATGTAGTGGCTGATGCTCATGTGATGTCCCTGGCGCCTGGTTCGCAAGTCCTGGGCCAACATCGGCCCAGCGAGCGGTATTTTCAGGCGGTGCTCATCACATGGCGTGCCAGCCGCCTCAACTCCGGGATGCACGAGCCACAGTTCGTGCCGCACTTGAGCTGGCCCTGGAGCTGGGCGAGCTGTTCGTCGGGCGTTCCCTTGCAGGTTTTCAGCGTGGTGACGATCTCGGGCTCGGCGACATTGAAGCAGGTGCAGACCTGGCGCCCGCGCGACTGCACGGCCACCGGTGCGCGCGCGCCGGGCACGAGCAGCAGGCGGCCATAGGCCTGCGCCGGCAGTTCGTCCTGCAGCAGGGGCTTGATCCAGGCCTCGGCGCTGGTGTCGCCGGCGAGCACGAAACCTTCGAGCTGGACGGTCTCGCCGGTCTTGTGCAGCCGCATCGTGCGGCGCTGGCCGCGGCGCTTGTCGGCGTAGCGCAGCACCTCGGTGCCGCCGAGGCCGAGCAGCGCCTCGATGCGTTGCACCAGCTCGTCGGGCGCCGTCTCGTACGCGGCGGCGCGAAACAGCACGCCGCTGCGCTCGCGGCCGAAAGGCACGCAGCTCGAGTAGGCAAACGCGCCCATCAGCGACTTGAGCTGTTCGCGCACCGTGGCGGCCCGCTCGGCCGGCAGCCATGCGATGCCCAGCACGCGCCACGGCAGCTCGGCCTTGAGCACCTTGACCGCGGCGTGCTTGAGCTCGGGTTGCTTGGACGTCGGGCAGTAGGCCTGCGTGGTGAGCGCATTGACGCCGTGCACGCGCTCGCCCTTGCTGGTGACGCCCGAGACGAACTCCTCGCCCCAGTGCATGCCGATGAAGGCCTGCGCCACCGCCACCTGTTCGCTGGCGGCCACGGGCAGCACGAGGCTGCCGCGTCGCGAGCTCACGTGCACCAGGTCGCCCTCGGCGAGCTGCAGGCGCGCGAGGTCTTGCGGGTTCATCTCGACCGTGGGCTCGGGCACGTGGCCGAACAGGCGGCCAATGGTGCCGGTGCGGCTCATGCCGTGCCACTGGTCACGCAGGCGGCCGGTGGTGAGCGAGACGGGGTAGCGCACGTCGCGCGGCTCGGCCACGGGCGCATAGGCCACGTCGGCAAACCTGGCGCGGCCATCGGCCGTCGGGAAGACGCCGTCTTCGTAGAGCCGCTCCCTGCCGGTGGTGGCGCCTTCGGGGAAGGGCCATTGCGCGGGGGCGGACTCGATCTGCGCGTAGCTCAGGCCGGTGATGTCGAGGTCGCGGCCGCGTGTGCTGTCGCGGTGTTCGTTCCACACCGACTCGGGCGTGTCGAAGTTGAAGAGGCTCGCGCGGCCAAGACGCAGCCGCGCTTCGAGGCGCCGGGCGAAGTCGACCGCGATGGCCCAGTCGTGCCGCGCCTGCCCCGGCGGGGCGATGGCCGGGCGCACACGGCTGATGCGGCGTTCGCTGTTGGTGACGGTGCCATCCTTCTCGCCCCAGGTGGTGGCGGGCAGCAGCAGGTCGGCGTACTGGCAGGTGGTGGTGGTGGCGAAGGCCTCCTGCACCACGACGAACTCCGCGCGTTCCAGCGCGCGCCGCACCATCGTCTGGTTCGGCATCGACTGGGCCGGGTTTGTGCAGGCGATCCACAGGGCCTTGATCTGGCCGTCGGCCGCGGCCTCGAACATCTCCACGGCGGTCTTGCCGGGTGTCGACGGCACGTCGTCCACGCCCCACAGGCGGGCCACTTCGGCCCGGTGCGTGGCATTGCCCATGTCGCGATGCGCACTCAGCAGGTTGGCGAGGCCGCCCACTTCGCGGCCACCCATCGCATTGGGCTGGCCCGTGAGCGAGAAGGGGCCGGCGCCCGGCTTGCCGATCTGGCCCGTGGCGAGGTGCAGGTTGATGAGCGCGGCGTTCTTGTCGGTGCCGCTCGTGCTCTGGTTGAGGCCCTGGCAGTAGAGCGAGAGCGTGCTGCCCTTGGCATCGGCAAACCAGCGGGCGGCCTGGATCAGCGCGTCTTCGGAGATGCCGCAGAGCTGCGCGGTTTCTTTCGTCGTGTAGTGCCGCACGCGGTCGCGCAGCGCCTCGAAGCCCTGCGTGTGCGCGTTGATGTAGGCGTGATCGACGAGGCCTTCCCACAGCATTACGTGCAGCATGCCGTGGCAGAGCGCGACGTCGGTGCCGGGGAGGATGGGCAGGTAGAGGTCGGCGACCTCGGCCGTCTCGGTGCGGCGAGGGTCGGCCACGATGATCTTCATCGCCGGGTTCGCGCGCTTCGCGTCTTCGATGCGGCGGAAGAGGACGGGGTGCGCGTAGGCCGTGTTCGAGCCGGTGATGAAGAGCGTGCTCGCGTGCTGGACGTCGTCGTAGCAGGCCGGCGGCGCGTCGGCGCCCAGCGTGGCCTTGTAGCCGGCCACCGCGCTGCTCATGCACAGGCGCGAATTCGTGTCGATGTTGTTGGTGCCGATCAGGCCCTTGGCGAGCTTGTTGAAGACGTAGTAGTCCTCGGTGAGCAACTGACCCGAGACGTAGAAGCCGACGGCATCAGGACCATGCAGCTTGACGACGTTGGCGAAACGCTCGGCCGCACCGTCGAGCGCCGTGTCCCACGCGATGGGCTGAGGCTCGGCCGTGCGGGAGGCGCGCACGGCCGGGTGCAGCAGGCGCGTCTGGTCCGTCAGCGCCGCGGTGGCCGTGTGATGGAGCGTGCTGCCCTTCGTGCAGAGGCGGCCGAAGTTGGCGGGGTGGTCGGGGTCGCCGCGCACGCCGGTGATCTGTGCGCCCTGCGTCTCGATGATGACGCCGCAGCCCACGCCGCAATAGGGGCAGGTGCTGCGGGTCTCCTGGGTCTCCACGGAGAGGGGATGGATGGGGATGGTTTGCACGCTCGTCGGGTCGCACGTGTGGGGTGGTCGTGCTCGGTGCGTGAGCGACGTCGCGCTCAGGGTGTGTGCGGCGTCTGCACGGCGAAGATCTGGCCGCCGCCGACGGCGCCGCGGGTGGCGCAGGGGCCTGCCACCGGCAGCGGCAGGTCGACACCCAGGGTGCTGAGTTCCTGGGTGTCGAGGTAGATCGCGCCGCCGTCCACCTTCACGGCGAACTTCGGCACGCAGCCTTCGTCGGGCTCCTTCACCCGGCCGTCGTCGAGGCCGATGCTCATGTTGTGCAGCGGGCAGGCGACGCTCGTGCCGAAGACGATGCCCTGGCTGAGTGGGCCGCCCTTGTGCGGGCAGCGGTCGAGGATGGCGAAGATCTGGTCGTCGTGCGCGCGGAACACGGCAACGGGTGCACCGCGCGGGCGCGTCACGCGGCGCGAGCCGAGGGGCGCGATGTCATCGACGTTGCAAATCAGGGTCCATTGAGACATGAGGCGGATCTCTGGGAGAAGTCAGACGGCTTGAACGGGGACGAACTGGCGCGTGTCGACCTGCGCCTTGTCGAACTCGAACCACGGATCGGGCTCGCCTTCGAGGGCGTACTGGAGTTGTGCCCACAGCTTCTTGCGGCCTTCGTGGTCTTCGAGGATGCGCTTCTTCACGTGGTCGAGGCCGACGCGGTTCACGTAGTGCACCGTGCGCTCGAGGTACCAGCCTTCCTGGCGGTAGAGCTCGCAGAAGGCTCCGGTGTACTCGAGCACCTCCTCCGCGGTCTTGAGCTTCACGAGGAAGTGCGCGACTTCGGTCTTGATGCCGCCGTTGCCGGCGATGTACATCTCCCAGCCGGAGTCGACGCCGATGATGCCGACGTCCTTGATGCCCGACTCGGCGCAGTTGCGCGGGCAGCCGGAGACGGCGAACTTCACCTTGTGCGGGGCGTACATGCGCCACATCGCACGCTCCAAGTCCTTGCCCATCTGGGTGCTGTCTTGCGTGCCCATGCGGCACCACTCGCTGCCCACGCAGGTCTTCACCGTGCGCAGCGCCTTGG
>DASWSY010000486.1:0-3927 GCA_036402415.1 Rhizobacter sp.
AGGGCGGGCGGGGCGTGCAGCTTGATGTCGTCCGGGGTCACGAAGTCGCGGTTCTGCATCAGCGCGGTCGCGCGCGCCGCGCGCACCAGCGCGATGGCCGCGCGCGGGCCCGCGCCGGTGGCGAGACCGGGCCATGAACGCGTGGCCCGCACGATGCGCACCGCGTAGTCGAGCACCTTGTCGTCGACGCGGATGAACGCGACCATGCGCTGCAGCGTCATCACCGAGCGTTCGTCGACGCGCGCGCTCACGCCTTCGAGCGGAAACTGGTCGCCCGTCTGCTGCTCGGTGGTGCGCCGCACGATGGCGGTCTCTTCGTCGTGCGGCGGGTAGCCGATGTCGATCTTGAAGAGGAAACGGTCGAGCTGCGCCTCGGGCAGCGGGTAGGTGCCTTCGGTGTCGATCGGGTTCTGTGTCGCCAGCACCATGAAGGGCCGCGGCAGCGCGTGCGTCTGGCCTTCGAGCGTGACCTGGTACTCCTGCATCACCTCCAGCAGCGAGGCCTGGGTCTTGGCCGGGGCGCGGTTGATCTCGTCGGCCAGCAGCAGGTTGGTGAACACCGGCCCGCGGTGCACGCGCAGCGTGCCGACGGAGTTGGCGTCGCTGCCGCGTGCGTCGAGCACGGCGTGGCCGGTGATGTCGGAGGGCATCAGGTCGGGCGTGAACTGCACCCGCGCGTACTGCAGCGACATCGCCTTGGCGAGCGAGCGCACGAGCAGCGTCTTGCCCAGGCCCGGCACGCCTTCGATCAGCACGTGGCCCGAGGCGACCAGCGCCACCAGGATCTGCCCGACCGCCTGAGCCTGTCCGACGACCGCCTTGCCCACCTCATTGCGCAGTTCGTTGAGCAGGTCGGCCGCGCGGGCGAGGTCCGTGGGTTTGAGTTGCATGGCGTGTCCTCAGTCTTTCGTCGGTGAGCGGTGGGGGGTGGACTTCTGCACGAGCAGGCGCCGTGCGGTCTCGAGCAGTTCCAGGGTGGCGGGCAGGTCGTGGCGCTTGCGCGCGAGGCTGCGGTCCAGCGCCGAGGCGAGCGCGGCGGCGTCCTGGCCGGTGTGCCGCGCGATGGCCGCGGCGCGCTGCCCGCGGTCGAGGGCGTCGTACTGGCGGATGTGGCCGCGGGCCGCCGTGTCGAGCGCGCGCACCTGCGCGGC
Source organism: Rhizobacter sp. (assembly GCA_036402415.1). Lineage (GTDB taxonomy): Bacteria > Pseudomonadota > Gammaproteobacteria > Burkholderiales > Burkholderiaceae_C > Rhizobacter. The sequence continues at coordinate 1,152 of DASWSY010000486.1, forward strand.
GAGCAGCGCCTCGGGGCCCTGCTTGCGCAGGAACTGCGCGGTGCCGGCGATCTGCTCGATCATCGAGCGCCGGCCGGTGGCGGCCTGGGCGGCCAGCGGGCCGAAGCGGCGCGCACCGCGCCACAGCGCCAAAGCGATCGCGGCCCCGGCCAGCAGCACGACCGCCGAGGCTTCCTGCCACAGCCACGCCAGGAGCGAGGGCCGCGACTCCTCGGTCACGAACCACACCACCGCACCGCGCCGCGCCTGCAGCGCAGCCACGGTGGCCAGGCCGTTGTCGCCTTCGAGCACGCGGTCGTTTTCCATCAGGCCGCGCGGGACGATCACGGTCACGGTGCCGCGGCTCTTGGCCACGCGCAGCAGCAGCGGGCCGTCGCGCCCGTCGATGGACCACGCCACCGGCCCGTTCGCCTGCAGCTTCCAGCCCGAGTAGACGAAGCCGCAGAGCTGGTAGTGACGCGCGCTGCCGGGGTAGTGCGGCGTCACGCCCTCGGGCTCGGCGGCGGCGTGGCAGGGCACCTTGAGGCGGCGCAGCGCGGCCGGCAGCGGCGCCTCGGCGGGGACGTCTTCCGCCTCGGCGTCTTCGTCTTCGCCTTCCTCGTCGTCCTCGTCCGTGCCGTCGTGGGGCCTGCGGCGCGGTGGTTCGAGTTGCTTCACCGGCAGCCAGCCCTTGAGCTGCTTCTGTCCGAGGGTGTCGCTGAAGATCACCAGGTGCCCGCCGCCTTCCACCCACTGCTGCAGGCGCTGTGCGCGTTCGGGGAAGATGTCCCAGTGCCAGGAGGTCAGCAGCATCGTGGCGCCGGCGGGGGGCAGGCGCGACAGGTTTTCCGGCGTGGCCACCGTCGCACCCAGTCGGCGCAGCAACTCCTGCGCGACGTAGTGGCGGTTGCGGGCCGCTTCGCCGCGCGCCGGCGTGGGCACCTCGACCTCGACCCACTCGGTGCACGAGCCGACCCACACCGCCACGCCCACCAGCAGCGCGGCGATCAGGGCGCGCAGGCCCCAGGTGCGCTGGGTTTCGGTCATGCCGCGGCCCCCGCGCGCGGCAGCTGCGTGTCGAACTCGCGGCACAGCGCGAGGATGCTGTCGCCTTCGGGCAGCCGCGCGCCGTAGACCGTGACCTGCCAGGCTTCCACCAGGCGCGCGAAATAGGCGCTGCGTTCGGGCGCCAGGCGGCGCGCCGCCAGCGCCAGGCACTCGCCCTCGGTGCTGGCCGCACGGATGGGCACCTGGTGCTGGTGCACCAGACGCGAGAGCGCGCCGCGGTACAGCAGCGACAGCGCGGCGCGGTGCTCGCCCTTCTGCCACAACGCGGCGGCCGCCTCGCCGATGCGCTCGGGCAGGCTCTCGGGGCGGATGTCCAGATCGCGCACGTGGCTCGGCAGCGGCCCGGCGGCAGTGCCCTTGACCGCGCCGGCGCGCACGCGGATCCAGTGGCGCAGGCCGACGAGGAAGAGCGCCACGCCCACCGCCGCCGCCACCCACACCAGCACGCGGCCGGCCTCGGTGAGCCAGCGCGCGAAGTTGCGCAGCCAGGCCCAGGTGCCGGCTTCGTCCTCGCGCGGCTTCTTCTTGGCTTCGGGTGTGCGTTCCTTGAAGCGCAGCGTCTTCTCCTTGCGCTTGCCGGCGAGGTTCGGGTCCTGGCGCAGCGTGTCGACCTCGCGGTTGACCTGCTCGCGCGTGGGTGCGGAGGCCGCGTCGGCGGCCGCGGCCGGTCCGGCCAGCAGGGCCAGGCTCATCGCCAGCGCAGCCAGCGTCTCAGAACGCACGGCGGAACTCCTGCTCGATGTCCCAGGCCTCGAGCTGCACCCGCCGGTTGAGGTACATCGCGAAGCCCGCCGCCACGTAGAACGGTTCCAGCAGCAGCACGATGGCGGCATAGACGCTCGCGGAGCACAGCGAGGCCAGGGTGTCGCTGCCCTCGTCGCCCCGACCCGTGAGCCAGGTGAAGATGTCGCCGCGCAGTTGTTCGGGCGCGAACCAGAGCGCAAGCGCCAGCGTGCCGAAGGTGAGCGAGGCCTCGATGTTGGCGAAGGCGAAGTGCATGCCGCCCGCGGCCCCGCGCTGCTGGCGCAGGAGCTGCGTGCGACGCTGGCGGCGCGCCTTGCCGCGCTGGCCTTCGAGCTGGTAGATCGGCTGGGTGAAGGCGCGCCAGGGCGACAGGCGCCGCCACAGCAGCGTGGTGAAAAGTTGCCCGCCCCACACGCTGCCCTTGGCGGCCCAGAGGTCGGCGAAGCCGGTCGACTGGCCGAAGACCGCGCGCGACAGCACGAAGAGGATGCTGCGGTCCATCCAGGGCTTGAACCAGAAGATCAAGAGGCTCGGCAGCCAGGGCGAGATCTCCACCGTGGCGAGCGCGAGCGCGGCAAAGACGAGGTAGACGGGCGCCCAGGTGCGCCAGACCGAGCCGGCGTGGGCCTGCACCAGGCGCACGCCCAGGTCGGCGGCCTCCCACATGGGGCGCGGTCGCAGCTCGACCGAGATCGCGTCAACCCGCATTCACGTTCCTCGTCGGCCGGCCCTGCCAGCCGAGGTAGGCCAGCACCAGCAGCCAGCACGCGCCGCCCACGCCGTACTTCACCCCCGGTGGCACCCAGCGCGCCGAGGACCAGAAGGCCTCGATCGCCGCGGCGATCACCAGCATGCCGATGACGCCGTAGACGATGACGATGGCCTCGGCCGCCGCGCGGCGCAGCGCCTCCAGGCGTGTGTGGCGACCGGGTGCGAGCAGGGCGTGCCCGAGCTGCAGCCCGGCGGCGCCGGCCAGCACGATGGC
>DASWSY010000487.1:0-6947 GCA_036402415.1 Rhizobacter sp.
TCCCCAGACAAAGCCGCACAGTCGACTGTGCGGCTTTTTTGTTTTCTCACTGCCACACTGACCTACATGCCACTGCCCAAGCCGCCTGCCAAACGAGCCGCCCTCCTCACCCCCGCCGACTTCGAATCCCAGGCTGCGCCCAAACCGGGCAAACGACCCCACAAACACGCTGCCTCCGACCCCGCCGGCCCTGCCGTGCTGGACCTCCTGGAGCCTCCCCGCGAAGCCGCCCCGCTGATCCCCCGCGCCGCGGCCCCGGCCCCCACGGTGGCGCGGCCGCCGATGCCCGAACCGCGCCGCCGCAAGCCCAGGCACGCCGGCCCGGCCAAGCTCTTCGTGCTCGACACCAACGTGCTGATGCACGACCCGATGAGCGTGTTCCGCTTCGAAGAGCACGACGTCTACCTGCCGATGATCACGCTCGAAGAGCTGGACGATCACAAGAAGGGCATGTCGGAAGTCGCCCGCAACGCGCGCCAGGTGAGCCGCGACCTCGATGCGCTGGCCGCGGGCCTTTCCGAACGCGCCTCGGCCGACATGGCCGAAGGGCTGCCGCTCGACAGCACCGGCCACAAGGATGCCCAGGGCAAGCTCTTCTTCCAGACCACGCTCGTCAACGTGAGCCTGCCGGCGGGCCTGCCCCAGGGCAAGGCCGACAACCAGATCCTCGGCGTGGTGCAGGCCCTGCGCGAGCAGCACCCGAAGCGCGAAGTCGTGCTGGTGTCGAAGGACATCAACATGCGCATCAAGGCGCGCGCGCTCGGCCTGGCCGCCGAAGATTATTTCAACGACAAGACGCTCGACGACGGCGACCTGCTCTACACCGGCGTGCTGCCGCTGCCGTCCGATTTCTGGGACCAGCACGGCAAGACCATGGAGAGCTGGAACCAGGGCGGCTGCACCTTCTACCGCATCAGCGGCCCGATGGTGCCGTCGCTGATGGTCAACCAATTCGTCTACCTAGAGGCGCCGGGCGCCGCGCCGCTGTACGCCAAGGTCGCCGAGATCACCGGCAAGACCGCCGTGCTGAAGACGCTGCGCGAATACACCCACACCAAGAACGCCGTGTGGGGCGTGACCGCGCGAAACCGCGAGCAGAACTTCGCGCTCAACCTGCTGATGGACCCGGATTGCGACTTCATCACGCTCACCGGCACGGCCGGCACGGGCAAGACGCTGATGACGCTCGCCGCCGGCCTGAGCCAGGTCATGGACGACCGCCGCTACACCGAGATCATCGTGACGCGCGTGACCGTGCCGGTGGGTGAGGACATCGGCTTCCTGCCCGGCACCGAGGAGGAAAAGATGGGCCCCTGGATGGGCGCGCTAGACGACAACCTCGAGGTGCTGTCCAAGACCGACAGCGGCGCCGGCGAATGGGGCCGCGCCGCCACCAACGACCTGGTGCGCAGCAAGATCAAGATCAAGAGCCTGAACTTCATGCGTGGGCGCACTTTCCTCAACAAGTTCGTCATCATCGACGAGGCACAGAACCTCACGCCCAAGCAGATGAAGACGCTGATCACGCGGGCCGGCCCCGGCACCAAGATCGTCTGCCTGGGCAACCTGGCCCAGATCGACACGCCCTACCTCACCGAGGGCAGCTCCGGCCTCACCTACGCGGTCGACCGCTTCAAGGGCTGGCCGCACTCGGGCCACGTCACCTTGGCACGCGGCGAACGTTCGCGCTTGGCGGATTTCGCATCGGAAGTGCTCTAACGCGCAAGCGAAGCTTCGCGCGCCATCAAGCAACACCCGCGGAACCGGCTCTGCCGGTCCGCAGGGTGGCGCCCCTTGGGGGCAGGAGCTAAGCGACTGGGGGGCTACATCAAATCGCGGATCTGCTGCAGCGCAGTCGGGTCCTCGATCGTGGTCAGGTCGCCGGCGTCGCGGCCTTCGCACACTGCCTGGATCGCGCGGCGCAGCAGCTTGCCCGAGCGTGTCTTGGGCAGCACGGTGACGAAGCGCACGCGGGCGGGCCTGGCGACGGCGCCGAGCTGCTGATCGACGGTCTTCATGATCTCGCCTTCGAGCTTGAGCCTCGCGGTGTCATCGGCAATGGCGGCCGGATCACGCACGACCGCGAAGGCCATGGCGACCTGGCCCTTCAGCGAATCCGCCACGCCCACGACCGCGACCTCCGCCACCGCCGGGTGGCTGGAGATGCTCTCCTCGATCTCGCGTGTGCCCAGCCGGTGGCCGGCGACGTTGATCACGTCGTCGGTGCGGCCCAGGATGAAGTAGTAGCCGTAATCGTCGCGGATGCCCCAGTCGAAGGTGCTGTAGACCATGCGGCCCGGCACCGTCGTCCAGTAGGTCTTCACGAATCGCTCGTCGTCGCCCCACACCGTCTGCATGCAGCCGGGTGGCAGCGGCCCCTCGATCGCGAGCACGCCTTTCTGGTTCGGGCCAGTCAGCTCCTCGCCGGTCGATTCGTTCAGCAGCTTCACGTCGTAGCCGTACATCGCGAAGCCGGGGCTGCCGAACTTGCTCGGCGCCTTTTCCACCCCGTTGGCGATGGTGAGGATGGGCCAGCCGGTTTCGGTCTGCCAGTAGTTGTCGATCACCGGCTTGCCGAGCGCCTTGGCGATCCAGGTGGCGGTGGGCTCGTCGAGCGGCTCGCCGGCCAGGAAGAGCGCCCGCAGCGAACTCAGGTCGTGCTCGCGGATGAAGCGCTCGTCGTGCTTCTTCAGCACCCGCACGGCCGTCGGCGCAGTGAACATCAGGTTGATCTTGTGCTTCTCGACCAGGTGCCACCAGATGCCTGCATCGGGGCGGATCGGCAGCCCTTCGTACATGACCGTGGCCATGCCGGCGATCAGCGGGCCGTAGATGATGTAGCTGTGACCGACCACCCAGCCGATGTCGCTCGCGCTGAAGAAGGTCTCGCCGGCCTTGCCCTGGAAGACATGCTTCATGCTCGCCGCCAGCGCCACGGCATAGCCGCCGGTGTCGCGCTGCACGCCTTTCGGCTTGCCGGTGGTGCCGCTGGTGTAGAGCGTGTAGCTCGGCTCGGTCGAGCGCAGCCAGGTGCAGGGCACCTTCTCGTTCAGGTGCTGATCGCGCAGGGCCGCGTAGTCGACGTCGCGCAGCGCCGTCCGCTCGAACGGCGCCAGCCCCCGGTCGACCATCAGCACGTGCCGCGGCTTGTGCGACGAGATGCGCAGCGCCTCGTCGAGCAGTGGCTTGTAGGGCACCACCTTGCCGCTGCGGCTGCCAGCGTCGGCGCTGACGACGACGACGGGCGTGGCATCCTCGATGCGGCTCGCCAGGCTGTTGCTCGCAAAGCCGCCGAACACCACCGAATGGATGGCGCCGATGCGTGCGCAGGCGAGCATCGCAAAAGCGGCCTCGGGAATCATCGGCATGTAGACCAGCACCCGGTCGCCCTGCTTCACGCCCAGTGACTTCAGGCAGGCCGCCATGCGCTGCACCTCCGCATGCAGTTCGCGGAAGCTGTAGACGCGCTCCTGGTCGGTCTCGGTCGAGACCCAGATCAGCGCGTTCTGGTCGGGCCGCATCGCCACGTGGCGGTCGACCGCGTTGTGGCAGAGGTTGGTCTCGCCCCCCACGAACCACTTCGCGAACGGCGGCCTGCTGTAGTCGCAGATGGTCTGCGGCGGCTTGTGCCAGTCGATGAGGGCCGCCTGCTCGGTCCAGAAGCCGTCGCGGTCTTCGAGCGAACGGCGGTGGAAGTCTGCGTAGCGGCTGCTCATCGGCGTCTCCTGGTTTTATCGAATGTGCACGACCAGCCGGCCACGCACCTTGCCGGCGATCAAGGACTCGGCGTGTGCTATCGCGTCACCGAGATCGATGTCCTGCGCCACGCGTTCGAGCAGCTTAGGGTCCAAATCTTTCGCCAACCTGTCCCAGGCCTGCTGGCGCAAGGCGAGCGGCGCCATCACGCTGTCGACACCCGCGAGCGTCACGCTGCGCAGGATGAAAGGCAGCACGGTCCCCGGCAGGTCGCTGCCTTGCGCCAGCCCGCATGCGGCCACCACACCCCCGTAGCGGGTCTGCGCGCAGGCGTTGACGAGCGTCTGGCTGCCGACCGCATCGACCACCGCCGCCCAGCGCTCCTTCTGCAGCGGCTTGCCGGGTGCAGCGAGTTCGGCCCGGTCGATGGCATCGACCGCGCCCAATTCCTTCAGGTAGCCGACTTCCGACGCCTTGCCGGTCGACCCGATGACGCGATGGCCCAGCCTCGCCAGCAAGGCCGTGGCGACGCTGCCCACGCCGCCGGTGGCCCCGGTCACGAGCACCTCGCCGTCACCCGGCTTCACGCCATGGCGTTCCAGCGCGAGCACGCACAGCATCGCGGTGTAGCCCGCCGTGCCGATTGCCATGGCCTGCCGCGCGCTGAACGCCTCCGGCAGCTTCACCAGCCAGTCGCCTTTCAGCCGCGCGCGCTCGGCCAGGCAGCCCCAGTGCACCTCGCCCACGCCCCAGCCGTTGAGCACGAAACGGTCGCCCGGCTTCCACGCGGGGTGCTGGCTCTCGAGCACGGTGCCGGCGCCGTCGATGCCGGCGACCATGGGCCACTGGCGCACGACCGGCGCCTTGTTGGTGATGGCCAGGCCATCCTTGTAGTTGAGCGTGGAGCAGTCGACCTGAACCAGCACGTCGCCCGTCGGCAGGCGCGATTCGTCCACGGGCTGGACGCGGGCGGAGAAGCCGGCCTCCGTTTTTTCCAGCAGCAAAGCTTTGAACATGTTTCAACTCCAGAACAGGAACGTGCAGGCTACCCGGTGAGCCCTGGCCCTGCATCGGGGGAGGCCAGAAGCCAGGCCCTGCCAGACGCATGAAGAAAGCCTGTTAAGTCCCTGTCGCACCAGCCTTTTCGGTTGACTGGCGGCTTCACGTTCCCCTATCCTGCCTCCATGCCCGCCCCAACCCTGCTCCGCCTGCGTTCAGCGCTTCTCGCGCTGGCCTGCGCCTGCGCGGCCGGTGGCCTGCAGGCAGCACCCGAGAACCACGACCTCGTGGCGCAACTGCTCGTCGAGCGTGGCGTGCTCGACCGGCGGCATCTGGCGGGGCCGACGAGCACCGCGGTCGACAGCGCTGCTGCCATCGGCCGCCAGGTGCGCGACACCACCTCGGGCCTGGTTCTGTCGGCCATGAACTTCCTCGGCGTGCCCTACAAGCGCGGCGGCAACGACGCGGACGACGGTTTCGACTGCAGCGGCTTCACCCGCCACATCTATGAAAGCACGCTGGGACTGGTGCTGCCGCGCCGGGTCGACGACCAGGCCAAGGCGCCCGGCTTCTCCACCGTCAAGCGCGACGAGCTCCAGCCCGGCGACCTGGTGTTCTTCAACACCCTGCGCCGCACCTTCTCGCACGTGGGCATCTACGTCGGCGAAGGCAAGTTCATCCACGCACCCCGCACCGGCGGCGAAGTGCGCGTGGAAAGCATGGGCGTGAGGTACTGGGCCAAGCGCTTCACCGGTGCACGCCGGGCCGACACCGCGGCCGCGGTACCCGCCATGGCGGCACAACCCAGCCCCGCGGCCGTGGCCAGCCCCGTCGAAGCGCCGCTCCCGGCGATCCCCAACGACGTCGCGCCTTGACGGTGCGCAGGCGCTCTCCCCGGCGCAGCGGCACAATCCGACGATGACCGAGAAAGTCATCCCCCTGGCCGACCACCGCTACGCCGCGGCCGTGCCCCTCATCCCGACGCAGCCGATCGCGCCCACCGGGCTGCTCGCCGATACCCTCGGCCGGCCGCTGCGCGACCTGCGCATCTCAGTCACCGACCGCTGCAACTTCCGCTGTGGCTATTGCATGCCCAAGGAAGTGTTCGACAAGCAATACCAGTTCCTGCCCCACACCTCGCTTCTGAGCTTCGAGGAGATCACGCGCACCGCCCGCCTCTTTGCCGCCCATGGCGTGCAGAAGATCCGCCTCACCGGCGGGGAGCCGCTGCTGCGCAAGCACGTCGAGGTGCTGGTGGAGATGCTCGCGCAATTGCGCACACCCGACGGCGAAGCGCTCGACCTCACGCTCACCACCAACGGCTCGCTGCTCGCGCGCAAGGCGCAGGCCTTGAAAGACGCTGGGCTCAAGCGCATCACCGTCAGCCTCGACGCACTCGACGACGCCATCTTCCGCCGCATGAATGACGCCGACTTCCCGGTGGCCGACGTGCTGGCCGGCATCGAGGCGGCGGCGCGTGCCGGCCTCGGGCCGATCAAGGTCAACATGGTGGTGCAGCGTGGCGTCAACGACCACGAGATCGTGCCGATGGCGCGGCACTTCCGCGAGCACTTCGGGGGGCGCGTGGTGCTGCGCTTCATCGAGTTCATGGACGTGGGCGCCACCAACGGCTGGCGCATGGACCAGGTGCTGCCTTCGGCCGACGTGGTCTCACGGGTCCACGAGGTCTTTCCGCTGCAGGCGATCGCCGCCAGCCAGCCCGGCGAAACCGCCGAACGCTGGGCCTATGCCGACGGCCAGGGCGAGATCGGCGTGATCTCCAGCGTCACCCATGCCTTCTGCCGCGACTGCAACCGTGCGCGCCTGTCCACCGAAGGCAAGCTCTTCCTCTGCCTCTTCGCATCGCAAGGCCACGACCTGCGCGCGCTGCTGCGCGGCGGCGCGACCGACGAGCAGATCGCCAGCGCCATCGGCCTCATCTGGCAAGGCCGTGGCGACCGCTACTCCGAGCTGCGCGGCGCGCAGGCGGCCGACGCTGGCTCGGGCCAGCGCCGCGTCGAGATGCACTACATCGGTGGCTGACCCGGCCGTCGATCGCGCCGACATCACCGGCCTCGTGCTGGCCGGCGGCCAGGGCAGCCGGCTCGGCGGCGTCGACAAGGGCTTGCAGCCCTATCGCGGCGAGCCGCTGGCATTGAGCGCCATGCGGCGCATCACGCCGCAGGTCAGCCGGGTGATGCTGAGCGCGAACCGCCACCTCGACGACTACGGCTCCTGGGGCGTGCCCGTGT
>DASWSY010000488.1:0-1668 GCA_036402415.1 Rhizobacter sp.
CGCTGAGCAGCAGCTCCAGCGTCCAGCGGTCGTGCGTGGCCTTGCTGAGGTTGGTGCTGCCGTGCGTGTGGCCGTTGACGAGGCCGGCGTGCATCAGCGTGCCGGTGGCGTCGAACAGCTCGGCGTCGGCCGGAGCGTCCATGCCGGGAGCGCCGAGCGTGGTGATGACGCCGTCGGTGACGAGCAGGTCCACCGGTGGCGCGCTGCGTGAGGCGGCATCGAGCAGGCGCCCGCCGCGGATGACGATCGTGGCCATGGCGTCAGGTCAGGGAGCCGACCACGCCTTCGACCAGGAAGTCCATGCGGTCGAGGAAGGGGTCGTAGTTGCCGTAGGCCTTGTCGATCACGAGCTTGCCGGTGTTGCTCTTGATCGGCCCGGCGAAGACCGGCTTGCCGGCCTTCATCTCGGCGATGGCGGCGGTGGCCGCATTGCGCGCTTTCTCGGTCGCGCCGGCGCCGAAGGGCGTGCTCGCGACCATGTCGCGGTCGTAGCCGCCGAAGAAGGTGTTGGGCAGCTTCTCGCCCTTGGCGATGGAGGCGGCGAAGGCCTTGTAGACCGTCTCCCACTTGTTCTCGGCCCCGGTGATGAAACCCTTGGGGGCGAGCCTGGCCTGCGAGGCGTTGTGCCCGAGCGTCTTGGCCCCCAGCTTCTCGGCCGCCTCGACGATGATCTTCGGGCTGTCGACGTGGCAGGCGATCACGTCGCAGCCGCTGCCCACCAGCGAGTTGGTGGCCTCGGCCTCGCGCACGGGCATCGACCAGTCGCCGGTCATCACGAGCTGCACCGTGGCGGTGGGGTTGACCTTGCGCACGCCGGTCGTGAAGGCGTTGATGTTGCGCAAGACGATGGGAATGGGCTTCGCAGCCACGTAGCCGATCTTGTTCGACTGGGTCGACAGGCCCGCGGCGATGCCGTTGACGTAGTGCGCCTGGTCGAGGAAGCAGAAGTAGCCGCCCAGGTTCACCGGGTGCTTGTCGGCCGACCACAGCGAGGTGGGATGGCGGAGCTCCACACTCGGGTTGCGCCTGGCCATGTCGATCATGAACGGATCGAAGTAGCCGAACGAGGTGCCGAAGACGAGCGAGGCGCCGTCCGACTTGACCATCGCTTCGAGCGTCTTGCGCACGGCCACGGTCTCGGGCACGTTCTCTTCTTCGACCACCTTCACGCCGGGCACGGCCTTCAAGGCCTTGGCCGCGACGGCGTGCGCCTGGTTCCAGCCGTAGTCGTCTCGCTGGCCGACGTAGATCAGGCCGACGGTGACGGGCTTCTGCGCCAGGGCCTGCGGCCCGAGCGCGGCCAGCGTTGCGCCTGCGGTGGTGGTAGACAGGAACCGGCGGCGGTTCCAGGAAGTCGAGAACGCGGACATGGAAGGCTCCTTCGCCAGAGGCGGGCTGCGCTGTTTGCGCGAGCCGCCTGAATGCAAAGGCCATGCCGCGTTCGCGGCGGGTGCTGTGGGCGCTTCGTCAGGCCTTGCGGCGCGAGGCGCGCGCGGCGGGCTTGGCGCCCGGTGCGTAGCGGCCGAGGATCTGGCCGAGGTCGGCGTCGTCCGTCACGGGGGTGCTGTTGAGCACACGCGCTTCGAGCTCACCGAGGTGCGAGGCCATCAGCCGCCTTGCCGCGCGCAGGTCGCCCTTGCGGAAGGCGTCGATCAATGCGCGGTGCTC
>DASWSY010000489.1:0-2016 GCA_036402415.1 Rhizobacter sp.
CGCGCTGTTCCCGACGTACGAGCGCGTCGGGCTGCGCGACCTGAGCCAGAGCATCCACGAGACCTACGCGAAGGGCGACATCGCGCGGCTGACCACCGACATGTACCTGTCGGACCTGCAGCCCGCGATGAAGCCGAGCGACGCCTTCGCGTGCATCGCGAACGGCCAGACGGAGCGTGTGGCGATCGACGATCTGGAGGGGCGCATCACGGCTTCGCTGGTGACGCCCTATCCGCCGGGCATCCCGCTGCTGATCCCGGGCGAACGCTTCAACGGCAAGATCGTCGACTACCTGCGCTTCACGCGCGAATTCAACGCCCAGTTCCCCGGCTTCGATACCGACGTGCATGGCCTCGTCGAAGAAGACGGCGACGCCGGCACCCACAGCTACTACGTCGATTGCGTACGAGATGAGTGAGATGAGCTATCCCCGCCTGCTGGGCGACGTCGGCGGCACCAATGCGCGCTTTGCCTGGCAGGCCGCGCCTGGCCAGCCGATCGAGGCTGTGTGCACCTACCCGTGCAAGGACCACCCCTCCTTGCTGGCCGCCCTGCAGCACTACCTGAAGGAGCAGGGCAAGCCGGTGCCGCATTCGTGCTGCATCGGAATCGCCACGCCGCTCGTGGGCGACGAGGTCAAGATGACCAACCACCACTGGTCGTTCTCGATCTCGGCGCTGGAGCGCGCCCTCGGCGTGAAGCGCCTGCTGGTCATCAACGACTTCACCGCACTGGCGCTGTCGCTGCCGAGCCTGCCGGCGGAAGAACTGGTGCAGGTGGGCGGTGGCCAGCCCAAGCCGGGCGCCCCGGTGGCTCTGCTCGGGCCGGGCACCGGGCTCGGGGTGTCGGGCCTGCTGCCGGCGCCGCGCGGTGGCGGCCTCGTTCCGATCATGGGCGAAGGCGGGCACGTCACGCTGTCGCCGACCAACGACCGGGAAGAGGCGGTGACGCGCGTGCTGCGCGACCGCTTCGGCCATGCGTCCGCGGAGCGTGCGTTGTCGGGCCCGGGGCTGGTGAACCTGTACCAGGCCCTGTGCACCCTCGATGGTGTCGACGTGCGCCTGCAGACGGCCGCCGAGGTCAGCGATGCCGCGGTCGGCGGGCATGACGCCCAGGCGGTGGAGGCGCTCGCGCTCTTCCTGGGCATGCTCGGTACGGTCGCCGGCAACCTGGCCTTGTCGCTGGGGGCGCTGGGCGGCGTGTACGTCGGGGGCGGGATCCTGCCGCGGCTGGGCGGCGAGCGCATTTCGCGCTCCGGCTTCCGGGCGGCCTTCGAGCAGAAGGGGCGCTATCGCGATTACCTGGGGGCGATTCCGGTCTACGTGATCATGGCCAAGCAATCGCCCGCGCTCGCCGGGGCGTCGCGGGCGCTGGACGAACTCTGACGGTCAATCGCCCGAGGAATCGGCGCCCATCACCTGGCTGAAGCCGCCGTCGACGTAGGTGATCTCGGCGCTGATGCCGGCGGCCAGGTCCGACAGCAGGAAGGCGGCGGCGTTGCCCACGTCGTCGATCGTGACGTTGCGGCGGATCGGTGCGGTGGCCGCGAATTCGGCCTGCAGCTTGCCGAAGTCCTTGATGCCCGACGCGGCGAGCGTCTTGATGGGGCCGGCCGAGATGCCGTTGACGCGGATGCCCTTGTCGCCCAGCGCCTGGGCGAGGTAGCGTACGCTCGATTCGAGCGAGGCCTTGGCCAAGCCCATGGTGTTGTAGTTGGGCACGTAGCGCACCGCCCCGAGGTAGGTCAGCGTCAGCAATGCGGCGCCGGGGCGCAGGTTCGGCAGGGCGGCCTTGGCCATGGCCGGGAAGCTGTAGGCCGAGATGTCGTGGGCGATGCGGTAGTTCTCGCGGGTCAGGCCGTCGAGGAAGTTGCCGGCGATGGCCTCGCGCGGGGCGAAGCCGATCGAGTGCACGAAGCCGTCGTACTGCGGCCAGGCCTCGCCGAGCTGGGCGAAGGTGGAGGCGATCTGCTCGTCGTTGCCGACGTCGCAGTCGAACACGAGCTTGGAGCCGAAT
>DASWSY010000490.1:0-4246 GCA_036402415.1 Rhizobacter sp.
CGGTCTACTACGCGAGCCTTCTCGGCGTGCCGATCCCGGTGTGGGTGTTCGTGCTGGTGGCGGTGGCGGGCGGGCTGATCCTCAACCGCACCGCGTACGGCCGCTACGTCCAGGCCATCGGCTCCAACGAGCAGGTGGCGCGTTACGCGGCCGTCGACGTCGACCGCATCAAGGTCCTCACCTACATGCTGCTCGGCGTGTGCGTGGGCATCGCCACGCTGCTCTACGTGCCGCGCCTGGGGTCGGCCTCGCCGACCACCGGTCTGCTGTGGGAACTCGAAGCGATCGCCGCGGTGATCGTGGGCGGCACGGCGCTCAAGGGCGGGGCGGGCAGCATCACCGGCACGGTGATCGGCGCGGTGCTGCTCTCGGTCATCAGCAACATCCTGAACCTCACCAGCATCATCAGCGTGTACCTCAACGCCGCGGTGCAGGGCTTCGTGATCATCGTCGTGGCGTTCATGCAGCGCACGCGACGCTGACGTTTTTTCCACCACAGACCTCAAGACGAGGAGACAAGCATGAACAACAGAAGATTTGCCATCCGCACCGCCATCGCACTCGCGGCCCTCGTGGCCGGCGGCGCCGCGATGGCGCAGAACAAGGTCACGATGGGCGTGTCGATCCCGGCCGCCACGCACGGCTGGACCGGCGGCGTCGTCTACTGGGCCAACCGGACCAAGGCCGAGCTGGAGAAGCAGTACCCCGGCATGACCGTGATCGTGAAGACCGCCGGCTCGGCCACCGAGCAGGCCAACCAGGTGCAGGACCTGCACACCGCCAACAAGATCGACACGCTGGTGATCCTGCCCTTCGAATCGGCGCCGCTCACCAAGCCGGTGGCACAGGTCAAGGGCAAGGGCGTGTTCGTGACCGTCGTCGACCGCGGCCTCACCGACGCGAGCGCACAGAGCGCCTACGTGGCCGGCGACAACCCCGGCTTCGGCAAGGTGGCGGCCGAGTACATGGGCAAGGCGCTCGGCGGCAAGGGCAACGTGGTGGTGCTGCGCGGCATCCCGACCGTGATCGACAACCAGCGTGTCGACGCGTTCAACGCGGTGATGAAGGCCCAGTACCCCGGCATCAAGGTGCTAGACGCCAAGCACGGCAACTGGAATCGCGACGACGCATTCAAGGTGATGCAGGACTACCTGACGCGCTTCAAGCAGATCGACGCGGTGTGGGCCTCCGACGACGACATGGCGGTGGGCGTGCAGAAGGCCATCGAGCAGGCCAAGCGCACCGACATCAAGCTCGTGCTGGGCGGCGCGGGCTCGAAGGAGTACATCAAGAAGGTGATGGACGGCGACAAGATCGTCACCGCCAACGTGACCTACTCGCCGAGCATGATCGCCGACGCGATGAAGCTCACGGCCGAGGCCCGCGTGAAGGGCGCCACCATGCCGGCAACGACCATCATCCCGTCGGTGCTCATCACCAAGGACAACGCGGCCAAGTACTACGAGCCTGCGTCTCCGTTCTGACCACAACGCGGGGGCCTGATCGCTGTTTGGGGAGCCTTCGGGGCGCCGCGGATGCGGCGCCCCGTTTTTCGTCTGGCGTCTGCCACAATCGCGGCCCCATGCCACGACGGCTGTTGTGTTTTCTGTTGGCGCTTCTCACCTGCTGGTCTGCGTTGGCGACGCAGGAGCAGGCGTTCCTGCCGCTGGCTGATCCGGCCGGCGCGCCGACGCTCGCGGCAGCCGTGCCGCATGCGGACCCCCGCAGCGATGGCTCGGTGATCGACCACCACCTCGACGACCAGCCCGTGCAGGCGGTGCAACCGGAAGCCTCGCCCGACCTGCCGGGCCTGCTCGGGGTGCCGTGCCGCATGTCGTTGTGCATCGTCGCGGCCGGGCCCCCCGGGCATGCCGGCGCGCGGCCGCTTCCCGCGCCGTGCCTCGACGGCCCGCAACGCCCTCCGCCGTCAGCGCCCGTCCCGATGGCTTGAGCCTGTCGACAGGCCGGCCCTTGCGCGCCTTCGCGCCGTGCACCGCGCAGTGCGCATCGTTCCCATTTCTCCTGCTCGTTCGAGAGCCCCCACCCCTCATGGAAATCGCCATCCTCTTCGCCTTGATCGTCCTCAACGGACTGTTCGCGATGTCGGAGATCGCCCTCGTCACCGCCCGCAAGGCCCGGCTCCAGAAGCTCGTCGAGCAGGGGGATGCCGGGGCCCGCGCCGCCGTCAAGCTCGGCGAGGACCCGACGCGCTTCCTGTCGACCATCCAGATCGGCATCACCTCCATCGGCGTGCTCAACGGCATCGTCGGCGAGTCGGCCCTGGCCGGGCCGCTGGCCGAGTGGCTGGCGCAGATGGGCGTGCCGGCGCCGTATGCCGCCTATGGCGCCACCGGCGGCGTGGTGGTCGTCATCACCTACTGCTCGATCGTGATCGGCGAGCTGGTGCCCAAGCGCATCGGGCAGTCGCACCCTGAAACGCTCGCGCGCCTGGTCGCCCGGCCGATCAACCTGCTGGCCGTGTCGACCAAGCCTTTCGTGAGGCTGCTGTCGATCTCGACGCACGGCCTGCTGCGCCTGCTCGGCGTGAAGGACGACCGGCCCAATGCCGTCACCGAGGCCGAGATCCACGCAATGCTCGCCGAGGGCACGAGCGCCGGCGTGATCGAGTCGCACGAGCACGCGATGGTGCGCAACGTGTTCCGCCTCGACGACCGCCAGATCGGCTCGCTGATGGTGCCGCGTGGCGACGTGACGACGCTCGACGTGGCCCTGCCGTTCGAACAGAACCTCGCCCTCGTGGAGGAATCGGACCACACCCGCTTCCCGGTGGTGCGTGGCAGCCTCAACGACGTGGTGGGCGTGGTCAACGCTCGCCGCTGGCTGGCGACGGTGCTGCGCGACCAGGACCGCGATCTCGCCCGGCAGCCGATGGAGGCGCCGCTGTACGTGCCGGAGACGATCACCGGCATGGAGCTGCTGGAGAACTTCCGTTCGTCCAACGTGCAGATGGCCTTCGTCGTCGACGAATACGGCGAGGTGCTGGGCATCGTCACGCTGCACGATCTGATCGAGGCCATCACCGGCGAATTCCGGCCGCGCGACGCATCGACCGCGTGGGCTGTGCAGCGCGACGACGGTAGCTGGCTGCTCGACGGGCACATCCCCGTGCAGGAGCTGAAGGACCGGCTCGAACTGCAATCGGTGCCGGAAGAAGAGCGAGGCCGCTACCACACGCTCAGCGGCATGCTGATGCTGCTGACCGGGCGGCTGCCCAAGGAGGCCGATGCGGTGCAGTGGGAGCGCTGGCGCCTGGAGATCCTCGACATGGACGGGAAGACCATCGACAAGGTGCTGGCCACCCGCCTGCCGGAGCCCGTGCCGGAGGCCGGTGAAGCGGAAACCGGATGAGGACCCGGCGCGCGGCCTCGGCTCCCCGGCACTCCCAAACATTTCGCCGATGAAATGTTCTGACGCCCGCGCGGCTCGCATTTATGCACGACCGCGCATCTTTGACGTTTATGAGTCGCAACCGATTCGCGTCGGAGCGCAACTTGCCGGGCTTGTACTGACTGGCGATCGGTAATTTCGTCTTAAGGGAAAGCGATAGAGGCACAAAAACGGACGGTTGTCCAACATTGCGCCTCGCCGATGAATCGGTTCATCGGCGGCTGTTCCAAAACGCTTTACCCAAAGGAGACACCATGCGCCTCACAGCACCCTCCAGCTTGCCGAGCCTGCGGCAGTTCGCGAAAGCGACTGTCCTGGCCGCGACCGTCCTCCTGTCGTCGTTCACGGCACATGCGCAATACGCCAAGGGCCCGGATCCCACGGTGTCGGCCCTCGAGGCGAGCCGCGGGCCGTTCGCCATCCGCTCGACCACGATCTCGCGCACCAGCGCGAGCGGCTTCGGCGGCGGCACGATCTACTACCCGACCGCCGCGGGCACGTATGGCGCGATCGCGGTGTCTCCGGGCTTCACGGCCTACCAGTCGTCGATCCGGTGGATCGGCGAGCGCTTGGCCTCGCATGGCTTCGTGGTCATCACCATCGACACCATCACCACCTCCGACCAGCCCGACAGCCGCGGCCGCCAGCTCAAGGCCGCGCTCGACCGCGTGGTGAGCCTCAGCCGCTCCAGCAGCAGCGTGATCTACAACAAGGTGGATTCGACACGCCTGGGCGTCGCCGGCCACTCCATGGGCGGCGGCGGCACGCTGGCCGCGGCACGCGACAACCCGGGCTACAAGGCCGCGGTGCCGATCGCGCCCTGGCACACCACCAAGAC
>DASWSY010000491.1:0-7714 GCA_036402415.1 Rhizobacter sp.
CAGCGCGGTGCTGCCGCCGCGCTGGTGGGAGCTGTCGCGCGAACGCTGGGACGAGCTGTCGGAGCCACACCGCCTCGACCTCATGACGGAGCAGCTCTGGCAGCTCGTGCATCGGCTCGAGGCCCTCACCGGCAAGACCTTCGACGAGGACGAGTTCCGGGCCTTCCTCGAACGCGTGAACGCGCAGGAGGAATGCTTCGACGAGGTGCGCCAGCTCATCGCGGATGCGCCCAAGTGCCCGGTGCGCATCAACGAGCAGATGAGCAACACCATGGCCGCGCAATGGCACCGCGGCAGCGAGTGGGCCCTGCAGCACGCACGGCGCTTCCGCGACGAGGTGAAGCAGCGGGTCGACGCCGGCGTGGCCGTGTACGAGGGCGAGCGCCGCCGGCTCATGTGGATCGGCGCGGGCCTCTGGCACAACACCGCGTTCTATACGGACTTCGAGCAGTCGCACGGCGCGGTGTTCGTGTGGTCCATGTACCTGCCCTTCGGGCCCGACTGGTACATCCGCTACGGGCTCGACGACCCGATGCGCGCACTGGCGAGCCGCGTGGTCACGATGAACGAGGTGCTGCACAACCCGCCGTACGCGCCGGAGTGGATCGTCGAGGAGGCCAGGCGCAACCGCATCGACGGCGCCGTGCTGCTGATGCCCAAGGGCAGCCGCCCGTCGGCGGCGGGCACGGTCTTCATCCAGCGTGCGCTCGAGGCCGCCGGCATCCCGACACACCTGGTGGAAGCCGACATGGTCGACTCGCGCGGCTGGGACGACGCCCGCGAACACGCGGCGATGGTGCGGTTCCTGGAGGAGCGTGTCGCATGAACAAGCCGCTCGATGGCGTCACGGTGCTCGATTTCACGACGGCGCTCGCCGGCCCGTATTGCACGCTGCTGCTCGCGGGCCTGGGCGCGCGTGTCATCAAGATCGAGAACCCGAGGTCGCCCGACACCGCACGCGGCAACTCGCCCTACCTCGGCGCCGACGGCCTGAAGGCCACGCGCACGCGTGACGACGACGTCTCGCTCGCGATGCTGGAGCGCGGCCGCAACAAGTGGGCGGTGACGCTCGACCTCAAGCACCCGCAGTCGCAACAGGTCTATGCCGACCTGGTGGCGCGGGCCGATGCGATCGTCGAGAACTTCAGCGCCGGCACCGCCGACCGGCTGGGCATCGGCTACGCGCGTGCTGCGGCCATCAACCCACGCATCGTCTACACCAGCATCAGCGGCTTTGGCGCCGACGCGCAGGGCTCGGCGCAGAACAAGGCGATGGACACCATCGTGCAGGCGCTCAGCGGCCTCATGCTCACCTCGGGCGAACCGGGGCAGGGGCCGGTGCGTGTGGGCGTGCCCTTCGGTGACCTGGCCGCGCCGCTCTTCGCCACCATCGGCACGCTGGCCGCGCTGATGCAGGCGCGTGCCACCGGGCAGGGCCAGCAGGTCGACGTGTCGCTGCTCGGCGCCTTGAGCGCGCTCGTGGCCTGCGAGCCCTTCGATGCGATGCAGCGCACCGGGCAGGAAGCCCGCACGGGCAACGCCGTGCCGCGGCTCGGCGCCTTCGGCGTCTTCGCCTGCGCCGACGGCCACGTGGCGATCTGCGCGCCGACCGACACCTTCAGCGCCGGCCTCTTCGCGGCCATGGGGCGTGAGGACCTGTCGAACGACGCACGCTTCGCCAGCCGTGACCAGCGTGTGGCGAATTCGCAGGCGCTGTATGCCGAGATCGATGCCTGGGCCGCGGGCCGCACGACCGCGGATGCGGTGCGCGCCCTCGAAGCGCAGGGCGTGCCGGCCGCGCCGGTGCGAAGCCCCGCCGAGGCGATGCGCGACCCGCGCCTGCTGCGACGCGGCGAGACGGTGAGGCTCGAGCACCCGGTGCACGGCGACGTGGGCGAGATGCATGCGGGCGGTTTGCCGATTCGCATGTCGGGCGCACGCACCGGCTTCGATGCGCCGCCGCCGGGCCTGGGCGAACACAACGACGCTGTCTACGGCCAGCTGCTCGGCTACCCGGCCGACAAGCGCCAGGCCTTGCGGGAGCAGGGAGTGATCTGACATGGAGGCGAAGATCATGAGACTCACACGAGGGTGGGCTGCCGCGTGCGGCCTGCTGCTGTGCACGGCCGCAGCGGCGCAGGCCGTGGACTACGCGGGCGGCGAACGCTGGTTCCCGGTCAACGAAGGCCGCGAGCTGCCGAAGGCGCTGCGCTACGCGAACGAGGCGGGCGCGGCCACCACGCTCAACGCGAAAGGGCCGGTCGACACGCGCGGGCATGCGTTCTTCACGCCGCTCGGGGCGAACGGCCGTGCCTGCGCCACCTGCCACCAGCCGGCCGATGCAATGGGCCTGTCGGTGGCCACCATCCGCGAACGCTGGAACGCCACCCAGGGCCGCGACCCGATGTTCGCGCCGGTCGACGGTGCCAACTGCCCGAACCTGCCGCAGGGGCAGGAGGCCTCGCACTCGCTGCTGCTCGAACGCGGGCTCTTCCGCATCGCGCGTCCGTGGCCACCCCGTGGTGACGACGGCAAGCCGATCAAGCCGGAGTTCTCGCTCGAGGTGGTGCGCGACCCGACCGGCTGCAACCTCGACGCGAAGCATGGCCTGAAGAGCGACAACCCGACGGTCTCGGTCTACCGCCGCCCGCGGCCGGTGGCCAACCTCAAGTACATCCTCGCGGTGGGCTTCCCCTTCGACCCGAAGAACGGCCTGCCGCTCAGGCGCGACCCGCTCACCGGCGAGTACATGAGCGGCAACCTGCTGTCGGATGCACGCGCGCTCACGTTGCCGCTGCAGCTCCGGGACGCCGTGCGCGGCCACTTGCAGATGAACGGCAACCCGACGCCCGAGCAGGTGAAGCAGATCCTCGACTTCGAGCAGCAGGTGTTCTCGGCGCAGAGCCACGACAAGTGGGGCGGCGCGCTCACCGAGGGCGGCGCGATGGGCGGGCCGGAGGTGCTGTCGACCTCGCGCGCCGGTGTGCTGCAGAACGCGCAGCGCAACCCGATGTGGAAGGAGTTCCTGCCGTGGAAGACCTCGGCACCGGCGGCGACTGCCGAGCAGCAGAAATTCCGCGAGTCGGTGGCGCGCGGGGCCGAGCTCTTCGTCAGGCGCATGTTCCTCATCTCGGGCTCGACCGGCATCAACTCGATGGGCTTCGGCAGCCCGGTGCTCAACTCCTGCGCGATGTGCCACAACATGGCCAACGTGGGCATCGACGTCGCACCGGGCCAGGTGGACCTCGGCACGACCAACGAGCCCTGGGCCAAGCCCTCGCCCGAGCTGCCGCTGTTCAAGCTGACCTGCCACGCCAACGTCAAGCCGCACCCCTTCCTCGGCCGCACGGTCTACACGCAGGACCCGGGCTACGCGCTCACCACCGGGCGCTGCGAGGACATCGGGAAGATCACGATGCAGAGCATGCGCGGCCTTGCGGCGCGGGCGCCGTATTTCGCCAACGGCTCGGCGAAGACCTTGCGCGAGATCGTCGAGGTCTACAACCGGCGCTATCAGATCCGCCTCTCCGAGCAGGAGATCGTCGACCTGACCAACCTCATGAGCGTGCTGTGATGAAGAACACCCTCTTTCTCATCGCGGCCCTGCTCGCCACCGACGCCGCCACCGCGCAGGCCGACTTCCGCCGCTTCGTCACCTGCCCGATCTACCGCGACACCGACGCCGGCCGCAAGTCGGGCTGCTGGCTGGGCACGCAGGTCGAGACCAGCCAGCGCTTCGACGTGAGCGCGAGCCCCGACAAGCCGCTCGCCGGCCGCCTGATGCTGGTCGAAGGCGTGCCCTCTGCCGAGCGCGACATCTGCGGCGGCATCGTGCTGCAGCCGGTGCGCATCTCGGTGCTGCAGGATCCCTGCCCCGAGGTGATCATCCCGGCCGAGGGCTGGCCCAGCAAACCCTCGGTCACGCCGCCCAACGTGATCGCGCCGCTCGCGGTGCCGCGCAAGATGCCGCAGCCGCCCTTCGAAGAGAAGCAGTTCCACCTGATCTTCGACTACGACAGCGACTTCCTCGTCTACCAGAGCGCCGAGCTCACGATCGAGAACGCGACGCTGCTCGCGCAGGCGAGCCAGGCGAAGCGCGTGATCGTCACCGGTTATGCCGACACGAAAGGCGTCGAAGCCTCGGGCCGCGTCTACAAGGAGCCGCTGTCGCTCGCGAAAGCCCGGGCCGAGATGGCAGCCGAAGCGCTGCGCCGCATGGGCGTGCCCGCGAACACGCTGCAGCTCAAGTGGCAGGGCGACCCCGCGCCGCTGGCGAGCGAAGCACCGATGCACGAGCCCTCGAAGCGGCGCGTGACGGTGACCGTGCAGCCCTGAATTCCAACGACAACGAGGAGACACCCATGAGAACGAGGATCGCACTCGCCTGCGCAGTGCTCGCAGGCTCCGCGCATGCCCAGACACCCGCCGGCGTCACGCTCTACGGCCGCATGGACATGGCCATCGCCTACCAGGCGCGCCTCATCTCCGGCGGCACGGTCGTCGGGGGCCACCGCTGGCACGCCGACAGTGGTGGCAGCAACGGCAGCCGCTGGGGCCTGCGCGGCAGCGAAGACCTGGGCGGCGGCCTGCGCGCGCTCTTCGTGATGGAAAGCGGCCTGCAGGCCGACACCGGCGTGATCGGCCAGGGCGGCCGCATCTTCGGCCGGCAGGTCTACGTCGGTGTCGACAGCACGGCCGGCCGCCTCACCGTCGGGCGGCAGTACACGCCGTATTTCGACGTGCTCTCCACCTCCGACCCCTTCGGCAACAACCTCCTCGGCAACTCCGGCAACGTCGAGCATGCCAATCCGCGCGCCGACAACGCCATCGTCTACGCCAGCCCGAGCCTCGCCGGCCTGAGCGCGTACGGCATGCTGGCGCTGGGCGAGCGCAACGGGTCCAACGCCGCCGGCCGGCAGGTGAACCTCGCGCTCAAGTACCAGCGCGGCCCGCTGTGGGTGGGCGTGGCGCACGCCCGGCAGGGCAGTGCCGAGGAAGTGCCGCCCGCGTCGGGCAGCTTCCAGTCCAACGTGACGGCAAAGTTCAGCATCGTCGGTGCGAGCTACGACTTCGGCGTGGTGAAACTCTTCGGCAACTACGCGGTGATGGACGACATGAACCCGACGATCCAGGCGGCGCCCACACCGCTGGCCGGCGCGGAAGGCTCGAGCTGGCTCGTCGGAGCGAGCGCTCCCCTCCTGGGCGGCCACCTGATGGCCAGCGTGGTCACGCTCGACGACCAGCGCGCGCTGAACCGCGACGCCCGCATGCTGGCCACGGGCTATACATATCCGCTGTCGAAGCGCACCATGCTCTACGGCGCCTGGGCGCGAATGATCAACCGCAACGGCGGCACGCTCACGGTCAACACACCGTCGTACCCCGGCGCCGGCGAGATCCAGTTCCAGGCAGGCCTGTCGCACGTGTTCTGAGATCGCGTCGGGCCTGCTGCGGAATGCGGATTGCCGGTTGCCGGCAATCCTCGACGCGTGGAGGCCCCGGATGAACTCAGCCTTTTCGATGGCCAGTCGCTGCTGCAGTGCAGCGATCCTGTGGGGCGGCACGGCCGTCGTGTGGGCGCAGGCGACGCTGCCGGTCGACCGACACGGCCAGGCGGTGATCGACAACTGCGTGACCGCGGCCCAGCTCAGCTTCAAGCCCGGGGTGAACGGCGTGCTGCTCGACGAGCGCGATGGCGGCGACGTGGCGCAGGCCATCGTGCGCCGCTACCCGATGATCGAACGCGATGGCCTCTACCCGCAGGCCGTGGCCTTGTGGCGGCCGCCGAAGGGCGAGTGGGTCTACGCGACCTTGTCGCAGAAGAAGCATGCGCCGCACCCGGCCTGCTTCACCGCGAACGTCGACGCCTCGACGGTCGACGCGACACCCACCTTGATCCGCAAGTACTTCAGCCCGGCGCCCTGACCTGGGCGGCCTGCGCGGCCTCGGCTTGCACACGCGCGCAGGCGCGCACGATGCGCCAGTGCGCGAGCCCGATCGCGCCAGCCTTGCCCAGGCCCCAGCCCAGCACCCAGCCGAGCGCCACCTCGGCCACCCACGCGCCGAGCGCGGGGATCGACTCCACCCCCGCCGGCTCGATGGGGAACATCATCGCGAGGCCGGTGAACGCGACCGCGGTCCACAGCGCCGTCCAGCCGCCGCTGCGGCCGAGTTGCCGGTTGATCACACGCTCGTAGTGCTCGTTGCGCGCCGAGCGCAGGCCCGGAATGCGCAGCGCCACGCGCAGGCGCGGCAGGCTCCAGCGCCGGTTGATCGACTGGCGGAAGGCTAGCAGCTCAGCGAGCGAATCGAGCGCCAGCGTGCGTGGCGGCGGGATGCGGCGTACCGCGTGCGGTCTGGCCACGGGTCACGCGGCCTCGCTCGGCGGGCACAGGATGCCCAGGAAGATCGGCCGCACGTAGATCTCGGCCACGTTGTCCTGCGTGGCGCTCGGCACCCAGTGCGTGAGGCTGCCGGCCGAGTTGACGAGGCCGCTGGCCACTTGCGCGGCGATCACCGGGTGCAGCGGACGGATGGAGCCGTCCATCATGCCGTCGACCACCACGCCGGCCAGGCGCTCGGTGAGCCGGCTCATGGTGCGGCGCACCTGGCTGCGACGCTCGGGGTCGGAGAGCGCGCTCGTCGCGCCCAGTCGCAGCAGCGGCCCTTCGGGCGACAGCTGGAAACGCGCGAGCGAGCGCGAGATCGCGCAGGCACGGTCCCAGCCCTTGCCCTGGATGCCTTCGGCCAGGCTCAAGGCGCGGCGGATCACGGCGAAGGTGCGCTCGAAGCAGTCGGAGATCAGGTCTTCCTTGTTGTCGTTGTGGTGGTAGAAGGAGCCCTTGGTCACGTTGAGCTTGGCCGAGATCATGTCGACCGAGGCCCCGCGGTAGCCCTGCTCGTTGACGAGGAAGGAGGCCGCGCGCAGGAAGGCTTCGGCGGTGGCGTCGTCGTTGACGGTGAGGCGCCATTCGCGTTCGGCCTGGGACGGGGCCCACACCGAGCCGGGCGCGGCGCTGCCGCGCAGCACGATGTCGCTCACCAGCTCGGCGATGTGGGCGTATTCGTCGGTCTCGTAGCGGTCGATCCAGCCGCGTGTCCAGTGGGCGACCGAGAGCACGGTGTAGGTGCGGGCGGCGAGGTCGGCGCGGCCGAGCCGGGCGGTCTGCGGCGTGCGCATCAGCTCGCGCAGGCGGCGGAACATGTCGTTGTAGGCGTCGGAGACCACCTCGAAATGCGGGCTCGGCAGCGCGCGCATGTCGTTGAAGGTCATGAGCGGGGCATGGGCGCCGTGGTCGATGTCGGCGAAGAGCGCCGCCTGCAGGCGGAAGAACTCCTGCACCCGCGCCTCGATGCCGCTCTTCTGCGCGGCCTGGTCGATCACGTGGCGGATGACCTCGATCGCCCGCAGGAAGCAGGCGGTCGCCAGGTCTTCCTTCTTGCGGTAGTAGTAGGTCACGCTGTTGGTGACCAGCCCCACGCTGGCGGCGATGTCGGCCAGCGTCGCGCCCTTCACGCCATGCTGGTTGAACAGGTTGGCGGCGGCACTGAGGATGGCTTCGCGCTTTTCCTGAAAGCGCTGCGTCTGGGCAGGGAGCGTCGCGGACATCGGCGGTTGACGGGAGGGGGGCTTGCGTGCAGCCATGAATTATCCGCCAGCCCCTTCTCCTGTTCCGCCCTGCGCTACGTCAGGCCGCGATCTTTCGCGATTCCG
>DASWSY010000492.1:0-7268 GCA_036402415.1 Rhizobacter sp.
GACGGCGGCGCAGGCCGCCGGCCAGCATTTTTTGTACGCCAACCTTTCGGCGACGCAATCGAAGCAGGAGGTACTCGACGGCATCGCCGCCGCCTTCACCTTTCCGGCGCACTTCGGCAAGAACCTCGACGCGTTGTACGACTGCATGACGGACCTGGTGCACAAGTCGGGCGCCCAGCCTGGCTTTGTGGTGGTGCTGGAGCAGTTGCCCGACAACCCGCGCTTCGACCGCGAGGCGCGCGAGCAGTTGCTCGATGTCTTCCGCGACGCGGCCGACTTCTGGGCCGAGCGGAAGATACCCTTCAGGTGCTTCTATTCTTTTCAGTAGCCCGCTCCCAGGAACAAGGGTCATGGGAGCGGGCGAACGAAACGGCCCAGAACACCGCGGAGAAGCCTGCCAAGGTCGCCTCGAAGAATGCCGCCAACGCAAGCTTCGGCATGAACATGCCGATGATGAGCAGCGCATTCGACACCTCGATGTGGCTGACGGCTGCCTGATCTGATCGCAGCGTTCTCGCAAAGGGCGGCCTCGGCCGCCCTTTCTCATTTCGGACGCAGGGCCTGGGCCAAGCCCAGGTATTCGGCCACCGGCACCTCTTCGGCGCGGCGCTGCGTGTCGAAGTGGCCCTCGAACCCGCGTTCGGCGAGCCAGCGCCCGAGGGTGTGGCGCAGGAGCTTCCTCCGCTGCGAGAAGGCCACCGTCACCAGTTCGCCCAGTAGGCGGGCGTCGAGACCCTCGGGGCTCGGCAGCGGCTGCATCCGCACCACGGCCGAGTCGACGCGCGGCGGGGGGTCGAAGGCTTCGGGCGGGACGTCCAGCACCGACTCGATGGCGTAGCGCCACTGCAGCATCACCGACAGGCGACCATAGTCCTTCTGGCCGGGGCTTGCCGCCATGCGGTCCACGACCTCCTTCTGCAGCATGAAGTGCTGGTCGAGCACCTGTTCCACGAACGCCAGCAGGTGGAAGAGGATGGGCGTGGAGATGTTGTAGGGCAGGTTGCCGACCACGCGCAGCTTGCGCCCGGCGGCCTCGGCCAGCGCCGCGAAGTCCACCTTCAGCACGTCGGACTCGACGACTTCCAGCTCAGGCCGTTTTCGCAGGCGCGCCGCCAGGTCGCGGTCGAGTTCCACCACCGTGAGGCGCTGGCTTCGGGCCACCAGGGGGTTGGTCATCGCGCCGAGGCCCGGGCCGATCTCGACCAGGGCCTGTCCGGGTTGCGGGTCGATGGCCGCGACGATGCTCTCGATCACGGACTCGTCGGCCAGGAAGTGCTGGCCGAATCGCTTGCGGGGGATGTGCTTCAAACGGGCTCGCAGCGGTCACTGCGGCGGTTCACGCAGTTCGACGTAGGCGCGCGCCCGCAGGTCGCGCACCCACTCGGCGTAGGCCTCGTCGAACTTCTGCTCGCGCAGGGCGGTGCGGGCCTGCTCGCGCTGCTGCTTGGCGTCGAGCGTGACCTTGCGGCGCTCCATGACCTGGATCAGGTGCACGCCGAAGCGCGACAGGACCGGGTCCGACAGGCCGTTGAGCGGCAGCGCGTTCATCGCGTCCTCGAACTCGGGCACGAAGTTGCCCGGCGAGACCCAGCCGAGATCGCCGCCCTGGGCCGCGCTGCCGTCTTCGGAGTTGTCGCGCGCGATCTGCTCGAACGTGCGGGTGCCGGACGCGATCTGGCGCTTGAATTCCTGCAGGCGGCGAACCGCGGCCTCCTGGCTGAGTTGCGCCGACGGACGCAGCAGCACGTGGCGCGCACGTGTCTGGGTGACGGTGAAGGCGCCGGCGTCGGTGCGAGACAGCACCTTGAGTACGTGGAAGCCGGCCGAACTGCGCACGAGTTCCGGCGTGAACTCGCCGGCCTTGAGCGGGCGCACGGCGTTGATGAAGATGTCGGGCAACTGGTTCGCGGGGCGCGGGCCGATTTCACCGCCCTTGGCGCGGTTGGTGTCTTCCGACAGCTCACGCGCCACCGCATCGAACGCCTCGCCCTTGCGCAGGCGCGCGAGGGCGGTTTCGGCGCGTGCGCGGCGCTCCTCGACCACCTGCGGTGCCGCACCCTCGGGCACGGTCACCAGGACCTGCGCGATGTTGAACTCGGTGGCGCTGCCCGCGGCGGCACGTTGCTGCTCGAGCCAGGCATCGATGTCGGCATCGCTGATGCGGATGCGGCCCTGCACCTCGCGCTCGCGGGTGCGCTCCACGAGGATCTGGTCTCGGATGTTGCGCCGAAAGCGCGCGTAGTCGATGCCTTCGCGGCGCAGCCGCTCGCGCAACTGCTGTGGCGTGAGCTGGTTCTGGGCGGCGACGTTGGCCATCGCGCGCTCGAGCTCGGCATCGTCGACACGCATGCCGCTGTCACGCGCGTGGGTGATGATGGCCCGTTCGTCGATCAGGGCATTCAGCACTTCGCGCCGGAGTTCGTCTTCCGGCGGAAGCTGGGCGTTGCTGCGGCGCGCGTTGTCGCGCACCTGGGCGACACGCTGCTGCAGCTCGGCGGCAGTCACGAGCTCCTGGTTGACGATGGCGACGATGTAGTCGGCCGTGCGCGGGGCGCTGCGTTGCGCGTGGGCCGCGGGCAGGCCGGCGCCGAGCGTGAGCGACAGCAGGGCGATGAAGTGCCAGTGGCGGGTCGGTGTCATGGGGATTCAGGGAGCGGTCGGCGTGTCGTCACGCAGCAGGCGGTAGCCGGGGATATTGTCCTTCAAGACCTTCAGCGGGTTGGTGCCCAGGCGCGACAGGCCGACGAACTCGATTTCGAAGCCCAGTTGCGTGGTGTCGTCCTGCCGGCTGGTCGACACACGCTTGACGATCAGCCGTCCGATCCAGCAGCCGGCGTCGTACTCGAAGCCGAGCACCGAATCGGTGACGCGGCTCTCGCGCATGCTGTAGCTGACACGGCCCACGCTGTACCAGGCGCCGGAACACTGCTGGGTCGGTTGGCTCGACCGGCCTTCGCGCACCCGTCCATAGATCGGCCATTGCCAGCCGAGTTCAACCTGCTCGCTCTCGTCGCGCTTGAAGCGGTAGGCGGAGTAGAGGGTTCGGTAGGGCCCTGGCGAGTAGCGCGCGCTCAGCAGCGAGCGTTTGGTGCGCGAGATCTCGGGGCTGTACTGCACGCCGGCGTCGAGTTTCCACTGTGGCCAGAAGCTGGTGGAGCCCATCAGCAGCAGGTCGGACACGCTCTGGGTGTTGACATTGCCGTCGGGCGTGATGCGCTGGTCCGACAGCAGGAAGCGCTGCGCGATGCCCAGGCGCAGCGCCTCGGCGCCGGTCTGCGCGTCGAGCATGCGGGTGGTGACGCCGGCGGTGACCTGGTTCGCGTCCGACACCCTGTCGATGCCGGAGAACGCGTTGTCGCTGTAGATGGAGTCGAAGTTGAAGTCGCGCTCGGCGGAGTCGAACTGCGGCAGGCCGTTCTGGTCGCGGTAGGGCGTCCTGACGTAGTAGAGGCGCGGCTCCAGCGTCTGCTGCATGCCGCGGCCGAACCAGGTGGTCTCGCGCTCGAGCACCCAGGCGCTGTCAAGGCTGAACGAGGGAATGGTGCGGTTGGGTTGTCGTTGCCCCGCAAACTCGCCCTGGGTCAGCGGCCGGTCGAGGCTGTAGGAGGCGCTGTTGAACGAGACCTTGGGCACGAGGGTCCAGCCGGGCGTGACGAAGGGCCGGCTCAGCGAGCCGAGCGAGTGCCAGCGCGAGCCGACGAAGCGGTCAGGGTCGTTGCGGTCGTCCGAGGCGATGTCGTTCGGGTTGCTGAACCGGTTGTATTCCGTCTCCAGGCCGAACTCGAAACCGCCCGGCAGCGTCTGCGTGCCCCGGATGCCCACCTGCGGGTAGCGGTCGTACGGGGCCTCGATGGGCGGGTTGGTCGCGTCCTGCAGCAATTGCCAGCGAAGCACGCGCGCATAGGTCTTCCAGTTGCCGAACACGGGCGCCTGCGCCTGCACGTCGCCAGCCAGAAGGCGCGGCGTGAGGCTCGGGTAGTCGCCAGGGAAGTCTTTCCAGTACTCCGCGTCGGACACGCGCACCACGTCGGCCTTGTAGTAGCCGGTGCCGAAGAAATTGCCTTCGTGCAGGAAGGAGAAGGCGTCGCGGCTGTGGCCGGTGAGGCGGTCGTTCGGCAGCAGCGTCAGCTTGAGGGCGCCTTCGTCGCTGTGCCCGAGGTAGCGGAACTCGGTGCCGAGCGCCACGCCACGCTTGGCGATGACGATGGGCGTGAGCGTGGCATCGCGGTTGGGCGCGATGTTCCAGTAGTACGGCACCGACAGTTGCAGGCCGCTCTTGTTGTCGACGCTGGTGGTGGGCGGAAGCCACCCCGACTTGCGCGCGTCGGTCAGCGGAAAGCTCAGCACCGGTGCAGCCAGGATGGGCACGCCATAGAAGCGCAGCACCGCACCTTCGGCGATGCCTTCGTTGTTCGGGAAGTCCATGCGCACGCGCTTGGTGGACATGATCCACGCCGGCTCCGTGCCCTCGTCGCGCGGGCAGCTGGTGTAGTTGCCGCCCGTGGCCAGCGCGACGTCGCGGCCCATGAAGTCCAGGCGCGTGGCGCTGCCGCCGGCCTGCGTGCGCGAGAAGAAATACGTCGGGTTGACGAAGTAGCCTTCGTAGGTGCCGAGCTTCAGTTGCAGCTCGGGCCCGCTGTAGATGTTGCCGTCGCGCGAGATGCTCACGTTGCCGCTGGCGCGCGCGATGTCGGTGGACTGGTCGTAGCTCAGCCGGTCGGCGCGGATCTCGGTCGGGCCCTGGCGGAACTGCGCATTGCCTTCGGCCACCACGTCCAGGTCGGGCCGGCCGCGGATCTCGTTGGCCTCGACGATGACCGGCAGCTTCTCCGCCGGTGCCGCGGCGGCCGCCTGGCCCCATGCCGCGGGCCAGGTGCACGCGGCAACGCAGGCCGCGGCAATGGCATGGAGTCGAGGGCGAGCGAGCGCGTGCAAAGGACGTAGACGGAGAGCGTGCGAGCAGCGGGAGATCGAAGCGGGGCCGGCTTCGAGGCCTGTCCATGGCCGCATTGCGGCCACCCCCGTGGGTCGATTTGTAGAATCGATTATCGACGAGGGAGCACGGTCTCCGGCCCTCAATTCCCCTAGCCTGCAGCCTGCTTCCCCATGGTCACCTCCTCCACTGCCGCCGCGATCGTGTGGGCCGACGATGCGCGCCGCGAGCGCTTCACCCGCTGGATCGACGCCGCCACGCAACGCCACGGCTTCGACGTCACGAGCCTGCGCGCGGCGAGTGCCGACGCGAGCTTCCGGCGCTACTTCCGTGTCGATGGCGAGGGCCGCTCATTCATCGTGATGGACGCGCCGCCGCCGCAGGAAGACGTGCGCCCCTTCGTGGCGATTGCGGCGATGCTCGAAGCGGCCGGCCTCAACGCACCGCGCATCCTCGAGCAGGACGCCGAGCAGGGCTTCCTCCTGCTGAGCGACCTCGGCTCGCAGCTCTACCTGCAGGTCCTGCAGGACGCGCAGTCGCGCGGCGACGTCGCGGCCGCCTCGTCGCTGATGCGCGACGCCATCGCGGCGCTGGTGCAGTGGCAGTCGCGCGCCGACGCGAGCGTGCTGCCGGCCTATGACGATGCACTGCTGCGCCGCGAGCTGCAGCTCTTTCCCGACTGGTGCGTGGCCCGCGAATACGGCGTGACCTGGACGGCCGAGCAGCAGTCGCGCTGGGCCAAGGTGTGCGACCTGCTGGTGGCGAGCGCCCTGGCCCAGCCCACGGTCGCCGTGCATCGCGACTACATGCCGCGCAACCTGATGATCTGCCCGCCCGAGGCAGGCAACCCCGGCATCCTCGACTTCCAGGACGCGGTGCGCGGACCCATCAGCTATGACGTGGCCTCCCTGCTGCGCGACGCCTTCATCTCCTGGGAGGAAGAGCAGGAGATCGACTGGGCGGTGCGTTACTGGCAGGCGGCCCGCAAGGCGTCGCTGCCGGTGCCCGACGACTTCGGCGATTTCTGGCGCCAGCTCGAATGGATGGGCCTGCAGCGGCACCTCAAGGTGCTGGGCATCTTCTGCCGCTTGAAGCACCGCGACGGCAAGCCGAAGTACAGCGAAGACCTGCCGCGCTTCTTTGCCTATGCCCACAAGGTGGCGGTGCGCTACAACGGCCTCGGGGCGCTTGCGCACCTGATCGAGCCGCTGATGGGCACCTCGCGGCGCGACGCGTTCTATTGACGCACGGCTACTGCAGCAGGCTGCGCTGCTCCGGCATCGCGGGCTGGGCGCAGGTCTCGCAACCCGCGGCCTGCAGCCACGGGTCGTGCTCGCGGCCGCCGAAGGTCTGCACCAGGAAGTCGATGAACGCGCGTGTGCGTGCCGGCACGTACTTGCGCGTGGGCATCGCGGCATAGAGGCGCAGCGTCAGCACGCGCCATTCGGGCAGCACGCGCTCCAGCGCGTGTTCGAGCAGGGCGTCTTCGACCACGTAGGACGGCAGGCCCGAGATGCCCATGCCGGCAAGCGCCGCGGCATACATCGTGTCGCTGTGGATGGTGCTGAGCGCCGGCCGGGCGGGCACCAGCGTCACCGATTCGCCCGCGGGCTCGTCGTCGCCCCAGGGGCCGCGGTGGAAGGTGATCTCGCGTGCGAAGTTGGGCAGCATCGCTTCGTGCTCGTGCAGCTCTTCAGGGTGGTCGGGGCGGCCGTGGCGGTCGAGGTAGTCGGGTGAGGCGCAGGTGATGACCTCCGAGCGCGCGAGCAGCCGCGCCACGAAGTCGCCGTTCAGGGGCTGGCGGCCGACCTGGATGATGCTCACGTCGTAGTTCTCGTCGACCGTCTCCACCGGCCCCGGCGCGGCCAGCTCGATCGTCACCTTGGGGTAGAGCTCGCGAAAGCGCGGCAGGTGCTTGGCGATCTGGTGCACCGCGAAGGCCGGCGGCACCAGCACGCGCAGGTGGCCGCGCGGCTCGGAGGTGGCGGCGCTGGCCAGCGCCTCCGCTTCTTCCACCTCGGTCAGGATCTGCCGCACCCGTTCCAGGTACAGCTCGCCGATGTCGGTGAGCGCGAGGCGCCGGGTCGTGCGATTGATCAGCCGGGCGCCCAGGTGCTCTTCGAGGTCGGCCACCAGGCGGGTCACCACCGCGGCCGACAGGTTGAGTTGGCGTGCCGCACCGGCAAAGCTGCCCTCCTCGATCACCCGGGAAAACACTCGCATGGAGTGGAGTCGGTCCATGACTTACATCCTCATTGTTTCGTTTTGAGCAATGCGCAATTTGAGGATAGGTGATTTATTGAGTGTTTGGCAGTGCCTACAGTTCGCTCCATCG